>JALOPY010000081.1 GCA_025453735.1 bacterium
AATAGCTGCCAGCTCCGATTAACTTCTATTTAAAATTTCTTTTAAAGCAATTTCAAGCTCTGGATGATTGAATTCAAATCCGGCGGTCAATAATTTTTTTGGGATAGCTCGTTGTCCTGACAAAATAAGTCCTTCCGCCATATCACCCAACAAAATCTTGAGCATGAATCCTGGCACATGAAACCAGGACGGTCGTCTCATCACCCGGCCAAACGTCTTAAAAAATTCTTTATAGGTCACTGGATTTGGGGAAGATAAATTGAAAGCACCACTCAAATCTGTTCGTTCCAGCAAAAATTTTATCGCAGCAATTTCATCATCGAGATGAATCCAGGAAATCCACTGGTTACCGCTCCCGAGGTGTCCGCCAACAAAGAACCGAAATGGCAGCAAAACACGCTTGATAAAATCCGCATCTTTTGCCAGCACGACGCCAGTTCGCAGATAGGCGAGTCGCACTCCCATCCCTGCGACTTCTTGCACCGATTGCTCCCACTGTTGGGCTAAATCGGGCATAAAGCCGCTTCCGGGTGCAGATGATTCATCTAATAATTCATCATCGCGATCGCCATAAATTCCAATCCCGGACGCTTGAAGCAAAACCTTGGGTTTATTGCTGACCTGGCGAATTGCCGCGACGACTGCCTTTCCAGCTTGAATTCGACTTTCAAGAATTCGCTGCTTCTTTTTTTGAGTCCATCTGCCGGAACCGATGTTTTCACCCGCCAGGTTGATGATAGCGTGTGCCCCATCGACGTGATCGATCCAGCCAGCAGCGTTTTTTCCGTCCCAGAAAACTGGAATCGCATCCTTGCCAAATACTTTTTGGGCAATTTCGATATTTCGAGACAGGACGACAATTTCATAGTTCGCATCGGACAATGAGGCGCACAAATTGCGACCGATGAACCCGGTGCCTCCTATTACGATGATCTTTTGGGACATTTTCCCTCCGAAATTATTTTTTCAGAACAAAGAATAATCGCATAATATTTAATTGATTGGTCACTTCATTAAAATTTAAAAATCGCTTTGTAATATAAAAAGAAAATAGTTCTAAATCAAGCAGATCGTTTGAAAAGTGTTTTTTTGCAGAATAGCAAACTGATTATGGGCATGATGACATCAAAAAAAAACGGGGAGATGTTTTGCTTGGCATCTCCCCGCCTGGTCGATTGTTTTCAATCGCAGTTGCAGCTATTTTAATTTTTTGATCGAAATATTTCCGTTGGTTGTTTCTAATAAAATCAAGTCGCCTCCGCCGTTAATCTTTCCTTCACTGCTGATCACTTCATCACGACGACCTCGTTTTTCATCGCTGGTTTCCTTTTTTGAGGTCAGGGGAAAATCAGAGTAAATGTCATAATCACGCGTGGACGCACCCTTAATATTTATCACTGCAGTAATTGTTGCCGGAAGCTTTTCTGGAATATATAATGTCAGGTTCCCGCCCGATGACTTCAATTCCACATGATGATCTTTTGAAAAATCCTTGAGTGTCATTTTTGCTTCAACATCACCGCCCGAGGTTTTCGCTTCGATGAAACCCTGGATATCCTCCAGATTAATATCGCCGCCAGACGTTCTAGCGCTGATTCCGTTGAGCACATTTATCGCCTCGATGTCTCCGCCCGAGGTGCTGGCTTCAATGACATCTTTTATATTTTTAAGCTCAATGTCGCCTCCGGAAGTTGCTACTGAAAGCTTTCCATTGGCGCCATCCACTACAATATCGCCTCCTGAAGTACTGGCATCAACTTCTGCGCCGATATTGAATAATTCGATGTCGCCGCCTGAGGTTTTCGCAATCACTTTTGCTTTATTATTTTTGATCGAAATATCTCCGCCCGAAGTTTTTGCATCAACTTCACCCTCGACATCGAGAATTTCAATATCTCCACCAGACGTTTTAATGACAACTTGCTGCTTGTTTTCTTTTACAACAACGTCACCGCCTGATGTTTTTGCCATGACAGGACCATCGATCCGACTCAGATCAATATCTCCGCCGGAGGTGTTCAGAGTCACATTACCTTTCAGATCGGATACGGAAATATCGCCGCCTGATGTTCCGATATCAACATTGAACTCGGAGGGTACAGTGATTTCAAATTTGCTGCTCATGTAAGAGCGATAGCTTTCTTCGCCCCCGACTGTAATTTTATTGCCGGTTTGCTGGTAGATGACATCGCTTTCTTTCAGCATCGCTTTTGCTTCAGCTTCGGTGTACACATCCATTTTTCGTATTTCATGGATTTTAACAATATTTTTGTCCCACGTAGTGAGAAAAACATCCCCTCGAATTTTTTCCATTACAAGGTCGCCGCCCTTTTTGACATCAAACGATTTTTCTATTTCTGCGATAAAGTAGCGACCTTCTTTTCTTAATTTTTCCTGGGCGAAGTTCGCTCCAGAAATAGCAAGCGACAGAAAGAAACTGGTGATGATAATCAGAATAAAAATGTTTTTTCGCATTTTCTTTGCCTCCTAAAATTTGTTAGTATTGTTTATTATGCTTCCTTATGATTTTTTATATAAAGATAATCTTGCTTTTCAAATTTTTCCTATGGAGAAACTGGATTCTCTGTTCGATCTAACATTTGTTTTGCTTTTGCTTGTATAAATTCACTTGAGTCGTCTTTCATGGCATTAAACAGAGCCGGTACTATGGAGCCATTGTCAATTTTGCTCAGTCCCTTAAACGCTTCAATTCGAATCGCTGAATTTGAATCATTCAGCAAAACTCTCCCAAGAATTTGCGCCAACATCCCTTTAATGGAGGGAGTGATTGGAATCGAAGTCAACAACTTTACAGCTTTCAATCGGATTCCGGGATTTTCTTCCTTATCGATAAGTTCTGATAACGCACGACGATTGAATGAGCCAATAATTGTTGAATTTCCGGCTTCTCGATATTCCCCTGGATTGTAAAATCATTGAGCGTATTCAATTCAATTGCGACCTGCCGCGTTACGGGATCATACGTTACTGATTCAATATTTGAAATATTTGACTCCAGCAATTCGGATATTTGTTGTTGATAGAAATTATATTCCGTTGCCGCTTTCCGGGAATAGAAATTCCCGATAAGAACTCCAAAAGTCAATAATGCTACAGCAGTAGCAAAACGCCAGGACGGAGCAAAATCAAGGGAAACAATTTGCCAGACTTTATCAAACCAGCTCTTTTGAAGTCGCGGCTGGCTGAGAAGTAGCAGTCGTTGATGTAATTCTGCGCGGCTGGCTTCCAATTGTGCGGCTGTGGGAGCAACTTGTATTTTTTCATCCAGTGCGCGCCTCAAACGAAGCGCTTCTTCATAATCCGATTGGCAATCCGAACAAGCCTGCAAATGAATTTCCAATTGGCTCTTTTGTTCGGATGATAGCTCATTATAAATCGTTAACCAAATCAATTTCCGATTTTTTTTACATTTTTCCATTTCTACTCCACATTAAAGTTGCTGATAACCTTGCAGAGAAATTTTTAATTTCTGAACCGCGCGAAACATGTAATTTTTAACGGTACCCTCAGAACAATTCATGATCACGGCAATCTCGCTCAGCTTGTACCCATGATAGTGTTTCAAAACAAAGACCGATTTTTGCCTGGCTGGTAGTCTGTCTATAGATTTTTGAATTTGCTCGCTGAGTTCCTTATTGATCAATTGTTCTTCGGGATTTCTGATTTCAGACGTATTGAGAATTTGCCAATTATCATTGTTCCCATCCAGATAACTGTCGAGCGAATCATGTTGAACAATTGTTTTGCGTTTTCTGAAATTAATGCATGTATTCACAGCGATTCGATACAACCAGGTATAGAATTCGCTTGCAAAGCGAAAATTAGTGATTGATTGGTAAGCTTTTAAAAAAACTTCTTGATATATGTCCCGGGTATCTTCAGCATCGCTGACCATATTAAAAATCAGCCGCATTATTTTTTCATCATACCTTTTAACCAGATCTTCAAATGCTTTTAAATTGCCACGCTGAGCTCGTCGTATCAGCAATTCTTCTTCATTTCCCATTTCGCTTTCCTTGAATTCACTCTATTAGACATAAAATTGATAAAATGGTTTGCATCGATTTCAATAAAGATAATAAAAAATTTCCATAAATAAAACATTCTTTTTTTTCTATCAATTACATTATTGTACTCACCGTCTCATTTGAGCAAAATAAAAAGCAGTTGAATCAATTCCATCGAGTGTTCCTGGGGATTGCTGATATTTAAAATTGGTTATTTTTAGATCATAATATCAATTTAAAATTCAATTGTATCAATTTGAACCACAAGCGCCGATTATAATAATTTGATAATATAATTAGTAAGGTTGGCTAAAATTTTATCTCATTTAATTTCAATTAAATAAACACATCAATTATTTTTCATTTATTTATGCTTTGTGGCATAATAATTGATATATCTTAAGTAATTTTTTGGATTTTTCCTGTCACTTTTGCTTTTATAAGTGATCTGTAAATTAACAAGTTATAATCTTTCTTTGGCAATTGAACAGGGAGATCAGCAGTGGTAATAATTCGGACTGGGGTGCCAGCATTAATAATGCCATTTAATGCCATAGTTTTTAAAGGTTAATCATTGTAATATCAATAAGCATTAAAATAGTAATCCCTCAGGTATTGATGGAAAATAAACCTGGTTTCTGCCAGAAACCAGGTTTATGTACCAGAGACTGAGGTATTACTTAAAATATTAGAATAATCTTGCTATTTGAATTGCTTTAAATTTATTGCACTGTTTGTTGCTCTGGACAAGTCGTTGTTGCAGCAGGCTAATATTGAACCATAATAATAATTAATGAAAATCAGGGTGAGGATGTTGAAAAGAGTAACTTTTGTAATTTGTTTGATGTTGATATTTGCTTTTACAAGTGCTTATTCTCAAGTATCAATGCACGGGGGTAAGGGTTTATATCGAGTATTATCGGCTGAACCGGTAAATCCGACAGATATTTTTGTGAGCGGAACTTTTTCCTCATATTTTATAAAAACTGGTCCGCAAACTATGGCAAAATACTATTCTGCCCATTTGAATTCAACCGTTGGTTTAGCCAAATATTTAGAAGTCTTCGTTGATATTGTGCCGTATCAGGATGATCAATATCATCTGCTTGGTCGATTTGGAGATACGCATTTGGCGCTCAAATATTTAACTCCATTAGCAACCGATGCTTTCAAAATAGGAATTATGGGTTTTTATAAATTTCCGACCGCTGTTTCTGCCAATGTTCGCTACGAAGTTTTCTCAACCGACAAACCTGGTTGGGGTGCAAAAGGATTAGTTACCTTTGACCTGATCAATGTTATGCCATCTTTTCCGACCAAGCTCGATCTGAATTTGGGATATATTGACCACAATATTTATGATCAATATTTTAATTCAAAGATTGACCAGCTATTTTTTGGCGCAGGAGTTAAAACATCGATTCGCTCCGTTCAGGCGTATGTGGAATACTCTGGTGAAATTTTTATTAATAATCCTTCCCAGGTCGATTTTAAACAGAATTCAATACGAATCACTCCTGGTTTCCGATTCATGGGACCCTGGCGCAATACCATCGATTTTGCTTTTGACATCGCGCTGACAAGCTATGATTCACTTAAAAACACCACCCCATTTCATAAAGAATATTCTAAATGGAGAGCGACAATCGGAATTACTCACCATTTCTCAGTTTTCAAATACTTTGATAAGACTGCGCGATTAGAACGGCAAAAGCAGTTGGAGGAAATGAGAAAGCTTGAGGAAATTCGAAAAAAGCGTGAACGGGCGAACCAGGATCTGGATAAAATGAAAGATATTTTAGAGAAGAAAAAAGCAGAAAAAAAATAAATCTGGTTTGTTTATGAAACATTTTAATTTCAAAAAGAATAGTCACTATATTTATATAATGATGCTTATCGTCATTAGTCCGTTGTTTTTGAACCAGGGGATTTGCAAGAGCTCGGCTAGGCCGCACGAGCGATTCTTCCAGGATAAACGGCAATCAAATTTGGACGTTACCTCGAAGAAAGAACTTGATCGAGCAGCAAACCAGGTGCTACGAGGAAGCCTCGAATTATATAAGAAGGAACAATACTGGAGCTGTGCACGAGAGCTTGTCATTCTATTGGATTATTATTCAAATTTTGAAAGACTTGATGAGGTACTCTTTTATTTGGCGCAATGCCTGTTTGAAGAAGATTTATCAACTTCTGCAATCCGAATGTACAAATATCTATTGAAAAAATTTCCTGAAAGTGAATTTTTGCCTGCGGTTTTAGTAGGGATGCAAAAAGCGTATTATCTTCAAGATAATCATAAAATGTCTTTATCGATCTATTTCACAATTTTGAAAAGGAACATATCGGACCAGGAGCTGCTCAATGCTGCAAATTATTATGCTGGACTCAGCCATTTTAATTTGAAGAATTATGATATGGCAATCAATGTTCTAAAAAAAATTGACAGCAATAGCGAATTTTATGATTGTGCACTCTACACCACTGCGCTCGCCTACTTGAAGAAGTCCACGGTAGCCACAGCAGTTGATTATTTTCGAAAAGTAATTTCGCTGCCAATAGTGAGTGGCGAGAGAAGAAATATTGTTGACAATGCCCGATTGACATTAGGATACATTTATTACGAGCTTAAAGCATACAAGCCGGCAGCCCAACTGTTTGTTGATATTTCCGACAAGCATGAGACTTATCAAGATGCGTTGTTAGCCTTAGGCTGGGCGTTGCTAAAACTCGAAGACTATCAAAATGTAATTAAATATTTGGAGAAGCTGATTAAGCTTTACCCGGAAAGCGCGAATGCTGAAGAAGCGTATTTCCTTTTAGGACAATCCCATATAGCTCTTGGCGATTATGAAGAAGCAATAGAATCCTATCAAACCATTGTTGATATTTACCAGGACAAGGTGAATCTGCCCAATATTATAAAGAAAGTAAGTAATAGTCTCGAGTTGGAGGAAGACCGGGTCGAAAAATTGAAAGTAAAACTATTAGTCGAAGAAACAAAACTAATAGATGTCGTCGCCTTTGAAAATTATGGTGAAAATGTACCACAGCATATTGTGCAAGAGAAGAAAAAAATAAAGAATTTTACCGAAAATCTTATTAACACCATTTCATCAGAAAAAGAAAATTTGCAAATGATACAGACTAATATTTACAATCTGAAAAAATTAGCAGAACGTCGTGAACGCCGTAAGGATTGGAGCGGTTATGCCGAATATGGCATATCACGAGCAATGTTCTTAAAAAACATGAAGACAGCCAGGGGCAATTAATTTTAATTTCAGACGGCAGGGATATGAGGATTTTTAAATTAAAACTGATTCAGATTATGAGAATTTTATTGTTTGTAATTACTATTCTCATCATATTTCAAGCAATGACGCCTGTGGAGGCGCAGCAATCGAAGAAATCAAAACGCGCGAAGCTTCATCAAAAGTACGAGGTCGCGGATACGACAGACAGCATCGATTATGAGCTGCTGGAAAAAACAATTGTTCATCATGAGGCAATTATTGCAAAATATCCGGAAGAGCCATTTATTCCCAACATTATGTTTGAGCTGGAAGAAGTTTATGCAAGCAAAGCGCAATTTGAGTTCAAGCAAAAAATGAAGGAGTATGATAAAGAAATAAAGAAATATGATGAAGGAACTTTATTGGTCGAACCCATTCTTCCAAGAATCAGCTATAAAAAAACCATTGAAATCTGTTATAAATTATTCGAAAAATTCCCAGATATCCAATTCAAAGATAAAATTATCTATCGCCTTGCGATCTGTCATCTCGATGAAGGGAATTACGAGAAGGCGAAAGAATATTTCCAGCGATTGATTTTCGAAACACCTGAAAGCAATAAAATTTCTGAAGCACATTTTCGACTGGGAGAATATTATTTTAATAAGCGCGAATTCGTTCCGGCGATCGAGCATTACAGCTACCTTTTGAAGAGCTGGGATGACCCTTATTTCAATATGGCATTATACAAGCTGGGCTGGGCCCACTATAACGTCAATGATTATGCCAATGCAATTAGCACGTATATCTATTTGCTTAGCGATATCCACTTACTCGAGACGTTGAATACTGAGTTATTGGGGAAAACCAAAGCGGATGTCAAAAACGAATCGCTGGATTACATTGCCCATTCCTTAACCGAATACGGCGGTCCGGGCACTGCTAAAAAGCTGCTTGATACAGAGGCGGCACAGGGACATGCGATCGATATTTTCCTGAGAATGAGTGAAATTTACAAGAAACGAAATTTCTACCCTGAGGCAATTCAAAGCTATGAAACGCTACTGGAGCTATTCCCGCTTTATCCAGAGGCGCCTATGATTCAGAAAGAAATTATCCAATGCTATGAAAAAGATATGGAAGAAGAGAAAGCGATCAAAGCAAAAGATACTTTCGTCAAAAAATATGGGCCAAACAGTCAATGGCTGAATCAATATCCCGAAGGTAAAGTTCGGAATGATGCATTAGCGCTTTCCCAGGAAATGCTCTTTTCGTTAGGAGTCTATTACCAGACGCAAGCCCAGGAAAAAAATCGTGAGCGCGAATATCGAATCGCTATTGATAAATATGAAGATTTTATTACTAAATTTCGCGATAGCAAAGATGCGGCAAAAGTAAATTATTACCTGGCTGAATGCTATTATTCTATCAATGAATTCGACAAAGCAGCAGATGAATATTTTAAGGTCATGACGGTTTATGGCGAAAACGAATTTAAAGATGGCGCAGCGCACAACCGCATTTTATCCTATTATCAACTATTAAAGAAGAATATCAAATCCGATTCCACAACGTTTTACCTCGAGGATTTTATCGGAGAGGGAGGAAATCTCGTCCCGATTAAAGTGGCAAATCCTGCACAGGTTGACTTATTAAAGGCATGCAATGACTTTGTACGATTGCTTCCTAATAGTGAAAATTCATTAGAAGTCCTTATGAAATATGCTGAGACGCTTTATGAATTAAATAAATGGGATCTGGCAGCCAGAGTGTACCAGCGTGCAGTTAGCGACGAGAATAAGCAATCACCCTACTACGGTCAAGCAATCAACATGGCGGCACAATGTTACTTCAAATTGGGTGATTATCAGCAATCGGAAATCTGGTTCCAGAAATTAGCTGATGCATTTCCTGACTCCACGCAATATGTGGAGAAAGCGAAAAAAATGATTTCTTCGACCAATTACAAGGTAGCAGAACGATTGCGAGACAGCGGCGATTTGACCAAAGCGGCGGTTAAGTTTTTAACCCTTGCATTTAATACTCCCGATCCTGAAATAGCCCGCGCCTCGATTGTCGAAGCAGCGAGCCAGTTTGAGCGCGCCGGAGAAATTGATAAAGCTGTAAAAGCGTACGAGCGCATGATTGCAGAACAACCGAATATTGCTTTTATTGATGAGCTCTACATTAAAACCGGGCTGTTATATGAAAAGATGGAGAACTGGATTCGCGCATCAGATAACTATTTGAAATTGGTAGAAATTCGTCCCAATTCAAAATTTGCATCACGCGCGTTGTTGAATGCAGCAAACTGCTTCGAGCAATTAAAATTATGGAGCAAAGCAAAGCTTGCCCATCAGCAATACATTAATTCTTATGGCGCTGAAAATCCGGATGAGTGTATCGAATGTTACTGTAAATTAGGAGAGCTATCACTCAATTCGAAAGATGAAAATAGCGCGCTAAGTGAGTTTATAAAAACAGTAGAAAAATATAATGAGCTCAAGCGAAAAGGCATATCAGTCGGAGAATATATTCCGGCAAAGGCACAATTTTTGATCGCTGAAATTAATTACGATCGCTATAAGCAGGTCAAGCTCGTGCCACCGTTAGACCAGGCATTGAAAAAGAAAACAGGATTGCTCCAAACTGTATTAAAAGAATACGTGAATGCCGGAAAATATCAAGTTGCCGATTGGACGACAGCTTCGTTATTTAAAACAGGCTTGACTTTTGAAGATCTGGCAGAATCGTTTCAAAATTCTTTTGTACCGCCGGAATTGGATACTGAGGAAAAGGATGCATATCTTGCCGGGATCAATAAACAAGCTGTCTCAGCAAAGCAAAAAGCATTGGAGGTTTACAAAGCAAATGTAGCCAATGCCGAAAAGAGCAACATACAAAATGAATGGATCGATCAGAGCAAACAACGAATGGAAACGCTGATCATCGAATTGGGCTTGGGCACCCAAATTAATAGTGCGCAACAATCTTCAACAGGAACTATCGTACCAACAAGTCAAATAAAAAGGAATTGAACATGGGCAAAACAACTTTGAATCGACAGCTACTATGCTATTCTGTAATTTTTATCGTGATGCTATTGATAACTATCAGCACGATTGCATCAGAAAAACCGCTATTAGCCCCTGAGAAACCAGAAATGCAACAGAAACAGGATGACACAAAATCTGACGCGCCGAAAATCACTGATGATGCCATGAAGCTGTTTTTAAAAGAAATGGTATTCTACGGTCAGATTGCGAAGCCACAAGCTGTATTTATTATCCCTGGAACAGATCCGCGAGTCGATGGTCTAAAAATTGATCGTCACTTTTTCTCACATATATTCCGACCAGTTGAAAGAAGCACTCTGCGTAATGTTCGTGATAAACAGGGAAACGACAAGGATCACATATTGTGGTAGCGAATCATGGGGAAGTTGTGTGGGTTTATCAATCAGCACCCTACCTTAAGCGACTAACAAATATATAAAGATTGAGAAAAAATATTTTAGAAGGTAGCTTTGCAAATCGAAGATGCGACATTTTTGGGGAGCATTGATTAATGAAGTAATTTCCCTACAATGAGAAGCGGAGAAAACGGAGTTTTATAACCGCCAAATAATATCTCTAAAAATTTCTCCGTGAAACTCTGTTAACTCTG
>JALOPY010000686.1 GCA_025453735.1 bacterium
CGAGATTTGCCGATGAACGCGTCCATCAAAGCCTGGGCAGTGCCAGCAATCTCGCCGGCGAGAGAAACCAATCGTTGCGTCCCATCGCCATCACGAGTGAATAAAGTTTTTCGAGCATTGCCGCGATAAATAGGAGATTCGACGAAAAGCTTGCCTTGCAGGAGCATGGTTTTCTTCCTCAATTTTATTGGGTTCCATTGGAAATCACTTGCGAGATAAAAATACCGATTTTTCAATAGGATAAAAATATTATACGGTTACCATCGCTCGAAGCGATGACATCAATACACATTCAAAGGGCGAATATTTTATCACTTGAGCTGGCTTAATATACTACATAATCAAAACAATGTCAACAAAAAATTTCATCTTTCTTGTAACAAGTATTTCATTCAATAAAATGAATCATGGTTGGGGAGCAATTGCTAAAAGTCGATAAGAACCGTTAAAACGGTTCCGAGAGTTACTTGGTGACTCACAAACACCATGATAAATCATGGTGCTTGTCTCAAGGCAATTTGAACTAACACCATAATTTATTATGGTGTTAATATGAAATATCAATATCCCATTATACGCTCTTAGGATTCGCACCCCATCGTTAAAAAAATTAGCAAAAATAAAACAGAAAGGATTGCACATGAGTGAGCTGATCAATAATGCCCGCAATAGAAAGGATTTACTCAAACACATGATCCTTCAGCTTCATAAGGGCGAAGCGCCAGAGGATGTCAAAAAGCAATTGACTCGATTATTGGGACAGGTGCCGTATGGCGATGTCGTGGAGGTCGAGCAGGAGCTGATTTCCGAGGGTTTGCCCCAGGAAGAAGTGCTGCAACTTTGTGATATTCATTCCGCTGCTTTAAAAGGTGCGCTGGATCATACTGGAGCGAAAACCGCTCCGCCAGGACATCCGATCCATACGTTCCAGCAGGAGAATCGGGCGCTGGAGTGGGAGTTGGCAGCGCTGGAAAAATTTTATTCAAAATTAAATGAAATGAACGGCACGGAAGACGCCAGCGAACTGGTTGCTGAAATTCATAAAAGCTTCAATGCGCTGCTGGATGTGGAGAAGCATTATCTCCGCAAGGAGAATTTGTTGTTCTCTTATTTGGAAAAGCATAGCGTCACCGGCCCGTCGAGTGTCATGTGGGGCAAGCATAATGAAGCCCGGGAGTTGATGAAAAATGCGTTCGAAGCTTTCGCGGCAGCCAAAAAGATCAATGCCGAAGAAGCTAAAACTGTGACTGAAATTGTTTTCAAGCCTGCTTCGAAAGCTATTGAAGAGATGATCTATAAAGAAGAAGAAATTCTCTTTCCCATGAGCCTGGATAAATTGACCGACGCCGAATGGTATGAAATTTACCAGCAGAGCATCGAAATCGGCTTTTGCCTCTATGATCCCAAAGATGTCTGGCAACCGAAAGGTATCGTGGTTGAGGAAGCTCCAATTTCAGCCGCCGGGAAAATTCAACTGCCGAGCGGCAGCCTGTCGGTTCCTGAACTGACAGCCCTGTTGAATACCATTCCGTTCGATCTGACGTTTGTGGACAAAGACGATACCGTTCGTTTTTTCACGCAAGGTAAGGATCGTATCTTTGCGCGAAACCGCGCCATTCTGGGCAGAAAAGTCCAGAATTGCCATCCGCCCTCCAGCGTGCATATTGTCGAACAAATTTTAAGCGATTTCAAATCGGGAGCACAGGATCAAGCCGCATTTTGGATTACCATGGGCGGGAGATTCATTCATATTGAATATTTTGCCTTGCGGGATGAAAATGGAGGCTATCTTGGTACGATGGAGGTGAGTCAGGATTTGACTGAGAAACGGAAATTGCAGGGGGAGCAAAGATTATTGTCTTATTCGAGTTGAAGTTAAGTGGTTGAGTAAGTTGAGTAGGTCAAATGAGGCGAAGCCCTACTTAACTCACTTACCTTACTCAACTCACTCAACCCAAAAACAAAGGAAAAAATATGAGCGAAAAAATAGCAATAACACCAGAAACAAAAATCAGCGTTCTATTGGATCATTACCCTCAATTAGAAGACGTGCTGATTGATATGGCGCCGGCATTCAAAAAGCTGAGGAATCCAATTCTCCGCAAAACGATTGCCAAAGTGGCAACGCTGCGGCAAGTCGCGCAAATCGGGGATGTGTCATTAGCTGCGTTGATCAACACGCTTCGGGCCGAGGTGGGGCAGTCAGCCGATTTAGAAATTGGCGATGAAGCGAAAGTAGCATCGCATTTGCCGGACTGGTTTGATTCCGCTAAAATTGCAAAATCGCTGGACGCCAGACCGATCCTCGAGGCGGGGCAACATCCGATGAGCCAGGTTTTGGAAGAGTTGAAAAAATTGAAATCGGGTGAGATTTATGAATTGATCACGCCTTTTTTGCCTGCGCCGCTGATCGATATGGCAAAGCAAAAAGGCTATCATGCCTGGTCCGATACGGTGCAAACAGATCTGATCAAAACATACTTCTTTTCATAGAAGCCAGGTTTCTGTAAGAAACCTGGCTTCTTGTTGATTAAAGCATACGATTCACAGCTACATATTTTTCATGTACGGCTTCACTTGCCTTTTTGATTGCTTCCGCATCATCGCCCTGGCAGGCTGCCTC
>JALOPY010000082.1 GCA_025453735.1 bacterium
GGCAATTGTTGACGATATTGATGTGATAAACTCATTGTGATGACGATCTGGCCGCTATCGATGATGGCGGCTATAACTTTAAATAAGAAGAATATCTAATGTTTAAAATAAATCCAAAAATCAAACAAGCGGATAATTTAATTAAGGGGACAAAGCCAGTAATTGAATTGGTGAATAATTTACCTGGAAGCAAGTCCCCGTATGCACTTTTACCATCTGAACCGACTCTCATTTTTAATATAATTATTCCTAAAAAAATTAAATTTCAAGGGATACTACATGATACACTGATAGAAGGTTTCAATTTGGAAGAAGTCAAAAGCCATTTCTGTGACAAAAATAATAAAGCGGTAATAGAAGACTTTTTACGCAAATATGATTCTTTCAAAAGTTATAACGAAACAACTATACACAAATTTCCTGCGGTTCATTATGGTCACTCGATTTCAGAAGTTGATGGAGCATTTCTGGGCAATAATGGCCACATCTATGACGAACGCACCCAGATTGTGAATTTGATATTCATACCCAATTTGGACGAGATGGTACAAAAGTATCCTAATAAAGAACGATATATCACTGAAATTAAAAGGGAAATTTTTAATAATAATTTCAATATCCTAGGATACGAGCGAACTGATGATGTTGATGATATCCGACACGAGGTAATCGAATTGATTCGGGAATGGGTCTTTTATGTTAGATTGTTTGTATTTGGTTATATTTGTTTTAAGATTTGCCAATATATCAACGAATTAGGGAAAATGAGTGGTAAAATAGAAGAGGAAGTCTGGGTGACGTCATCCTGGGCGACTCATCTTAATAGAATAATTTTTGATCCAATAAAAGAAGGATGAAATCGGTTGTGTTTGAAAATGAATATCATAATATTATAACATCGGGCACAGAGCTATTCGAAGCAAAATCTGGAACGAGGCGCTGTTTTGATCGCTGGGTCAATGACGTATCAGAATGGCTGCGATCCAATGGCGCCAAATCCAACCTAGTATTCGAGTGGTTTTCGTTAAACATCGGCATCGAAGTGACAATTGAGAAAATGTTAGATGATCCCCATGTTTTGAAGAGATATATGGACAACGTTTCAGAACGTTTCCTGTGGCTGGCAAAATTTCCTACTGGTGTACTGCCATCGCAAGGTGACAAGGTCATATGCGAAGGCAGTGATCTAGGTATGCCCTTTGAAATGGCAGGGAAAATTTTATTAGCAGATGACCATTGTGCGGCTCATGATAAATTCCAAATCTGGTTAATAACCGTGGCAGATTTTTTACAGGAATTAGCCCCAGACTCTGGCATCGCAGCTGAATGGCTTTCCCTGCCTTTAGTAACTTTCAAAGTTAATGGAATAATTATTGGTGGAGGAAACTCAGTAGCTGAGTTGACATCGTGCATTGATACGAGATGTAAGTGGCTTCGCCGTGTCTTGAATGTTGAAGGTCAAGTGGATCTTTCTGAAAACGATGTTCACGGCGCTGATATATCATCGTTATTTGGAGATATCAAGTCGATCCCTAGAACTGAGAAAAAAGTCGTTCCTGTGATATATAATAACAAAGAATGGCTTAATATAGACGAAGTAGCGATGTACACCGGATACAAGAAAAAGACAATCTACAACCTGACCCATGATAATAAAATTCCTCATAATAAGCCTCGTGGTAAACTCTTATTCAAAAGAATCGAGGTTGACAAATGGCTGGAGAGCGTTGGTATAAGAATCCCGAATAACAAGAATCAATAATCAGGAGATTAACATGGGAGTATACCAACGAGGAAGTATCTGGTGGATTCGATATAGTCACAAGGGAAAAATCATTCGGGAAACTTCTAATAGTGAAAATAAAACCGTTGCTAAAAAGCTATTATCGATCAGGAAAGCCGAAATTGCCCAGGGGAAATACAAGATTAAATCCAATGACAGTCAAATTCTGTTTCAGGATTATGCCAATGAGTTTTTAAGGTGGGCGAAAATTCACAGAAAGCCAAAAAGCTTTTTAAGGTATCAAACTTCTGTAAATCAATTGATACCATATTTTGGCAAGATTAAGCTGGCCAGTATTTCCAAAAAAGATATCGAACGATATAAAGCGAATCGAATTGCGCAGGTGAGTGGCTCTACCATTAATAGAGATTTAGCTTGTTTGAAAAAAATGTATAATAATGCCATTTCAGACGGGATAGTCGAAATAAACCCTGTCATTGGCGTAGAATTTTTCAAGGAACCGAGACGCAGTCCTAACTTTTTATCTGACGATGAAGCTGTAAAGCTGATTGAAGCCTGTGATACCGATGCGATCAAGACTTTCGTAATTTTGGGATTGAATACTGGAATGCGGCTGAATGAACTATTATCTTTAAAATGGGACGATGTTAATCTTGATGATAGGCTCATCGTATTAAAAGATACAAAGAATAACAAAGAAGATTCTATTCCGTTAAATGATACAGCATTGGAACAGCTGCAGCAGCAAAATCGTATTTCAGAGTATGTGGTTTGCAAGTCTGATGGCTCAAAATATCAAAATATTAGGAAGTCATGGATCCGAGTATTGAAAAAAGCAAATTTACGCAAATTATCGCCGCACGCTTTGCGTCATACATTTGCCACGATGCTTGTTCGTGAGGGTGCAGATCTCATGGCTGTAAAAGAGCTTGGTCGTTGGAGTAATTTAAAATTAGTTGAGCGATATGCCCATGTCGCAAATGATCATCGAACCAGGGTCATTAGTAAATTGGATAATAAATTTCAAGGTGACACAAATGGTGACACAATGGATGATAATTGAAAAAAATAGCATCTATCATGTTATTAAAAATAATTAACTTGTAGTTATCATAATTTGTGAAGGTCTGCGATCTGAAAATCCGTGTGTCCGCAGTTCGATTCTGCGAGGCGCCACAACAAAAAGCCCCAGAGTCAAAATGACCCTGGGGCTTTTTGATCAATTTCCGATTCGAGCCGAAAATATTTTAGCATAGCAAAAATATTTCATTCTAATACACCAGATCCCCTCCCTGCTGCCCAATATAAGCCACAATCGGCAAATATAAAAAGATTAAAATCGCAATGACAATTTGAAAACCCTGGGGATTAACCAGCAACTCCAAATTGCCAGTGATCGAGATTAAAACGATAATATCAAAAATCAAAACAACAATTGAAAAAATGATTTTTCGGGTGATGTTGCCAATGGTCTTGCCGAGATAATTGACCTGCCAGGAGAGCCATCCTGTTAAAAGTGTGACTGGAAGCGACAGCGTTCCCAGGATATGCATGTAAAAAATCGAATCCAGCAATGCTCGTTCTGGACTGATCACATAATACCAGAACAGAAAAATCGTCGCCGCCATAAAAAACGCCATCGGGAAATGCACCACCATCGGATGTGGATGGCGTTTGAAAAAAGGATATTTTTCAAAAAAATTGTTCAGCCAATTCGGCAACGGAGGTCGCACCACCTGCTCCTGTTCAATTTTCAATTTTCCAGCTTCATTGAATCGAGTCAGCACTTCAGGCCCATGCGGCGCGGCGCCAATCGCCTCCGTCAAATCCTGCCCCGCCTGGTGACGGTTCATGTGGAGACCTTTTTTCCACATTTTGCTTTCGGTGACATTATAGATTTTTCCGTTATAAGCAACATAAGCTGGCTTGCCGTCTTTACCATCGTTTTCGGATAATTTTGTTTTGTCAAGTTCCAAATTTATTTCCTCCTCACCATTTTTTTTGATCGCTAATTCTCCTTTGGCGAATCAATCATTAATAGCAAATTGCCAAAGGAAGATTTCACGAATTATTCTAATTTCGCTAATTTTATTTTAGATATTTTTCTGCTGGCTTGACCGATATTAGCGGAATAAAAATTGTCAAGGCAACAGGAAGGTAAAAAACAATCAAAATTATGATCGCTCCCAGTATTGGAGCAAATCGGTGTCCCTCAAGGATTCCGTCAATCAAATAAGCAGCGATCAACAGAATTCCCGTAATATTATGGATTCGGATGGTCAACATATTGGCTGGTGACATTTTCTGGGCATCCTGGTAATTTCGATGTACAACCGAAAACGCCTTGATAAACCAGGGCAGTGTGATCAAGCATAAAAAAATCCAATACGTCGTAATCCCCAAAATGGGTGTAACGATTACGATTAAATAAGCAATCATCATGCTCATTCCATAAAGCCAGACGGCTGGTTTTTTGCCGAATAAAACAACCAGATTTTTCTTACCTCCTGCCCGATCCTCAGCTTCGTCGGGAATTTCATTGATCGTAATCATGGAGAACATCATAAACCCCAGCGGCAGCAGCGCCCACATAGCTTCCCAGGAGATTCCCTGCGACTGGACGTAATAAGCGCCCAAACCAATCGTCAGGCTGAAATTGATCAACTGGGATAATTCGCCAAAGCCTCGATAGCCATATCGGATCGGGGGAGCGGTATAAAAATAAGCGCATCCCATTCCAAAGCCACCGATGATCAGCACCCACCAGCCACGCATAGCAGTCAAATACAGACCGAGGATGATGGTGATTAAATAACCAGTCATGAAGAATCGATACATCTGTTTGGGATGGATCAATCCACTTGTGAGGGTTCCACTTCCGCCACAGTACGGATTCTTCTCCCGATCTTTTGCCCGATCGACTGAATGTTTGTAGTCGAAATAATCATCCGTCATATTCAGAGCGACATGATTGAGCGTGACGCCGATAACGGTTATCAGAAAATACCTGAAGTAAAATTCACCTGTTAATGCCCAGGCGTTCACTCCTCCGAGAATGGCGGGCATATAGCTAGGTGGCACAAAGTGGAAGCGAAATGCCTGCCACCAGATTGCAATGTTTTTCAATTGGCTATCCCTTAATTCCACTGCATGAAATGTTCTTCATACTCGTCTTCCAGCTTGATCTTGTGCCCACGTTCCTCAGCCGCCAGTCCACTGAACAAATTTTCTAATTCCGTCCCCAAAAATTGGTCTTTCAACGACGTGTAAAAATTGAAAGCCTTTTCTTCTTCCTTCATGGCAAAGATCATCACTTCTTGAGTGGTCGCTTTGGCATCCAAATCCTCTGCTGTCACTAAAAATTCGGCAATGCCTCGGCTCTCCTTCGGGATCGTTTTGCCCAGCACCTTGAAATCTTTTTTCGCCACGACATTTTCCAATTTTTTTCGATGCCCCATTTCCTGTTGCGCCAATTCGACCAGCATAGTTTTCGTCCCAGCGCCTGTGACTTTCTTGCTGGTATTGTTATACAAGGTATAGGCTCGAATTTCGGCATCAATAGCCACCTTCAAAGCCTGTTCTACAGTGAGTGACATAGCATTCTCCTGAAATATTCGTTGCAGTTCAATTCATTTAAAAAATTCCAAACCACAAATCCCAAAACATTTTAAATTCCAAAACACAAATCCCAAAATCCAAATAAGTTCCAAATTCAAATTTCCAATATTCAAAACAAAAATAGCACTGAGCGTTTTAAGCCTTGCTGGTTTGAAATTTGAGCATTTGAAAATTGAAATTTATCTGGGATTTGTTTTTTGTGATTTGGGATTTTAAAAAATCGTAAATCTAAAATCATAAATCTAAATTTGAAATCATTCTCCCCAGATCCACATCCCACCGCTATTGGCTATCTGGTAAAACTCATCGCTCAAAATACGACGATGCATGGTCTCTTCTTCGGCTAACTTCTCAAACATTTCCTTACCATTTTTATCCTTGGTTTCGCCTGCCATTCGTTTATAATGCTGATGCGCTTTAGATTCCGCTTCGATTGCCATTCCTAAAATATCCATTACATCTTCTTTGTTCGGCTCAAGTTTTCTTGATCCTTCGGGTGTAGTTTCGATATTAAATGGTTTGAATTCCGTCCCTCCGTATTGAATGAACTTGCCTTCTTTTTCTAAGGAGGTTTTCAACTCATTAAGTCTATTATAATGATTTTGCTCGAAATCGGCCAGTTGCCTCAGTAAATTTTTCCCCTGCTCACTGGCGACCTTTTTTGCTGAATCGGCATAGAATTTATTCGCCTTCGCTTCAGCTTCCATGGCAATTTGAATCGCTTCCATCAAGCCCACATTTTTTCCTGCCATTTTTTTCCTCCGAATTAAACATTATTTTTTTATGATCTTTTAAAACACTATTCGTTAAAATCCATTTCACTCTCTTTCCCCCCGCTGACTGCCACTGGCGACTGCCAACTTACGACTGGTGACTGATGACTGCCTACTGACTAAAACTTCCCATCCATCTGAAACTCAGGAATCCCAAACCAGAAACCCGTCCCCTGGATCGAATCCAGCTCCGCTTGAATGAGGTCGAAATGGGCGTCTTCCCATTCAGCTAATCGGATAAAAAGAGCTTTGGCTTCAGGATTGTTTACAAGACTTGCCTGCTCCCTGAAAAACTTAGCTGCTTTGCGCTCCAGGTCCAGCGCCGTGTTCAGCGCATCGATCTCCAGCAAGCCTGACTCGCCTCGGGTTTTCTGCTGCTTCTCTCGAATGGTCGGCGCTACCTGCTCGATCTCGGATTTGGGAATTTCGATCTTGATCAACGGCTTCCCTTCCATCAAATTATTCAACTGTTTTTCGATGATGCGGCGATGCTCATGTTCATCCAGTGCCAGTCGGATAAACATATTTTTGCCCGTAGTATCTTTGGTTTGACGGGCGAATTTCAAGAAATTCAATAAACCATTATCCTCGATTTCGATAGCGGTTTTCAAAGCTTTGACAGCGATGGTTTGGTCGGACATTTTGTTTCTCCTATTTTATTTTTCTCAAACGCTTCTTAATTTCATCCTCACTGGGAAGTTTCGTTTTATACTCTGCCACAAAAATATCATCCCGATCTTTTCCAGCGCTGTAATAAACATCGATCTTGTTGTGGCTTTTGCAGATAATCAAAGCGATGGGGTCCCGATCACCTTCAATTTTATGTTCACGATAGTATGTCAAATATCGAGTGACCTGCTCGACATCGCCCCGCTGTAATTTTCTGGCTTTCAGATCAACGATGATAAAGCATTTCAGCAAATAATGATAAAACAGCAAATCGATCTTTTCCCATTGCCCCGCAATCAAAATTTTTTGCTGCCGAGCCACAAAGGCGAAGCCATTGCCAAACTCCAGCAATACTTGCTGAATGTTATCCAGCAGCGCTTGTTCCAGATCTTTTTCAGAGTGTTTTTCTTCCAATTCTATAAAATCCCAGTTGTAGATATTTTTGAAAACATCTTCAGGAGCGGGTAACGGCACGGGCAATTTGCTAATAACCGCCCCTATTTTTTTAGCATTTTCATACTCTTTTGCTTTGATCCGAAGTTCCAGTTCCCGATAGCTCCAGCCATTTCGAATGGTTTGAATTTCATAGAACTGACGTTCTTCAATTTGCTGAATTGAACTCAATAAACGATAATGTGTCCAACTCAATTGTCCATGCAGTGCGTGGACAATTGAGTATGCCCTGTAGAACTGAACAATTTCAAAAATCAGGCTTCTTGAAATTCTTAAATCAATTGCTAACTGCTGGATGACTCGTTTGCCATAATCCGCTCGTTCTTTATGCGCCAACTCTTCTCTTACAATTCTTTCCCCGATCTGCCAGTAGGTTTGAACCTTCAAGTTATCCACTGCCTGGTAGGCTTTGGATAGTCCTCGGTGGAGAATGGATTGAATATCCTTCAGAAGCTGAGTATAGCCTTCCAGCTTTTGAGGCAGATTTTTCGATTGAGCTATTTCTCTCTTACCCTGTGATTTTAAAATCTAATTTTAATTTTCTAAAAAGCTTTATGCCTAAGTTAACTGCTATTCTCGTTCTTATTCATTTCCACCTGCCAGATGAATACATGGACCGTTATGCTCCGTCTCTGTTCATCCAGTTGCCGTCCATAAAAGTCTGCCCAGGCAGATCATATTAATAAATTGATCCTCCGAAGAAGGAGACTGCACTCCGCTTTTAACCAATCAAATCCTTCCGCAACACCGCATTCAAAATCCCCCCATGCCGATAATAATCCACCTCCACTGGCGTATCCAATCGGCAATCTGCTTTAAATTCGATTACTTTGCCATCTTTTGATGTCGTTTTTACAATGACTTCAGCGCCAGGGTGCATTTCATTTTGAATGCCCAAAATATCAAATGTCTCAAATCCACTCAAGCCCAGGCTTTCCACGCTCTGT
>JALOPY010000083.1 GCA_025453735.1 bacterium
CCAGCACATTGCGCGGGTTATCATTCTTGTTTTTGATCGCGTCGATTTGCTGGTCTTTATACAATTTAATCTTTGCTTCTTCAAATGCCGGATTCATCAACACATCCGCAAAAAGCTTCAGTCCTTCATCGATATCTTTGGCAAGGACTGAAAGACTGGCTCGCCCCGAAGTCATTCCGATGTTGGAATTGATTGAGCTACCCAAAAAATCCAATTTCTCATCGAGATCATCGCCAGGAATGTTTTTGGTGCCGCCAGTTCGCAGCACCGTTCCTGCCATCGCTGCCAGTCCGATTTTTTCTTTAGGATCATAAATCGAGCCAGTGCGGATAATCGCGGTCAGATCGAATGTCGGCAACGTATGATCTTCTTGAATATAAACGATCATCCCATTGGGTAGTTCAACCCGATAGTCTGCTGGTTTGGGTGGATTATATTCCATTGATTTATACGCCAGCTTTGACGGGTGATCAGGGATTTGTCCTGTACTTGAATTGATAGAAATCAGTACAGCGAAGATTGTTATCATGTATAAAAGAAATATCTTTTTAGACATTATCGAGTCCTCCGTTATTAAAATTTTGGATTAAAATTTCAGGAGCGTCTCGCTCTGATGCGAGGCAAACAGCCAGGCAAATTACATGGATTTTGTTTTTTCTTTCCGAACCAGAATTCCCACAGTGCGATTATCTTTCACAAAATAGGCTTTGGCAACTCGCATCACATCTTCAGCGGTAACTGCTTTGAGCCGCTCCAATGAATTCTGGATATCACGCCAACCCAGTCCTAATTCATTCCGACCTAATTGCGAGGCTAACCTGGCTGTGGAACCGAGTCCCCGAATAAAACTGGATTCTGCCCGGTTCTTGACTTTTTGCAATTCGTAATCCGAAACAAGCTCATTTTTCAGCAATTCGATTTCTTCATATATCGCTTGTTCCAGTTCCTCAGGAGTATGTCCCTCGGCTGATTTGGGCCGACTGCCAAAAGAAAATTGTCCGGCATACGCCATTCCCCCGCCATAACCATAAGCATCGATGGCGATTCCCTTCTCTTTAACCAGCTTCTTGTAAAGTCTTCCGGTGTTGCCATTCATAATCCCACTGATCACGCTAAATACGGCATCGTCCGCATGGCCATCAGGAGGAACATGATACATAATCGTCACCGATGGCGGCGCTTCGGCTTCGCCATAGAGTCGTTTTTCACAATACTGTTTCGGCTCGGTTGTCCGGACTGGCTCCGGATCAGGTCCCTTCGGAATGCGACCGAAATATTGCTTTGCCATGGCAATAATTTCCTCGGGATTGATGTCCCCCACATAGACCGCGACCGCATTATTGGGAACATAATATTTTCGATTGTAGTCGATCATATCCTGTCGGGTCAGTTTTTGCAAATCCACATCCCAGCCGATCACGCCCCAGGAATATGGTGATGCGGCAAAAAATGTAGCATTCAATTGCTCCTGAAAAAAGTAGCCGGGACGGTTTTCGCCCAGGCGGCGTTCTTCCCGCACCACTTCTTTTTCTGAATAAAATTCCCGAAAGTAAGGATGCATCATCCGATCGGTTTCGAGCCACATTTGCAGTTCGACTTTATTGGAAGGCAGCGTCACGTAATAGCCAGTAATCTCCTGACCTGTCGAGGCATTCAATCCGGTGCCGCCGTTTTTCATGTAGAATTCCCAGAGGTCATCTTTGATAATGTATTGTTTTTCAGCCTGCATCAGGCTATCAGCTTTTGCCTGCAAGGCTTTCACCTTTGCCATGTCCCCGTCTTTTTTCCAATATTTTTCACGATAGATTCTGCTCATGACCTCTTCGATTTCCTGATTGATGGCATCATCTTTTTCAAAATCGGTAACGCCCATGACTTTGGTGCCTTTGAACATCATGTGCTCGTGGAAATGGGAAATGCCAGTTATTCCCGGTCGCTCATAAACTCCGCCAACTCGATAGTAAATGTGGCAGACTACACGAGGCACTTCATGTCGCTCGACCATCAACAGCTTCAGCCCGTTGTCCAGCGTGTACTCCATCACCTGGTCTTCCAGGTTGAGGGCTTGCGAAAAGAGAGACGAGGGGACGCTAATGATGAATAACAGAGCCAATAATAACACAAGACGTTTAAATCGCTTCATAACTCACCTCCGATTAAGTGAATAGGTTGGAATAATGAAATTCTGAGCCTTAATGAGCCAACGATGTATTGATGCAGCAACTGTTTTTTATTCACATCGTGAATAATTATCATTCATAATGTGAATAAAAATCAACATTGACTACAACGTGCAATGTCTCTTTTTTAATAGATCAAATATTTGCTTCTGACCTTTTTAAATTGCTCCAATTGCCCCTGCCATGACGCAATGATCTGTTCGGCCGAATCCCCGCGAAGCACGGCTTTTCGCACTTCATCCGTGCCGAATGCCTTGTCGAAACTTGAAATGCGAGGTGTTTTGAAAATATTTTTGTCCGAATAGAGTTTTTGAATCGCGGTCAAAATATGAATCTGCGCGGCGGCTGGCTCGAAGCGATTTTGGTCCAGAATGTGAATTTGAACGCCGCCGCAGTGCTCTTTAATAAAACGAAGATAAAAGGGTCGGAACGAGGTCGGGCGAAAATATACGCCCGGCAGGTTTTTTGAATTCAATTCTTCGGCTAATCTATCCCCATCCATCCAGGGCGCGCCAATGAATTCAAATGGAGATGGCGTGCCAACGCCTTCGGAAACAGTGCCCAGCTCTCCGATGCAGCCAATTGCCGCAACCAGATACGCCGTTTCCGGATGCGGCACATGGGGCGAAGTTGGAACCCACAGCAATCCAGTATCCTCGTAGGTCATGTCTCGCGTCCAGCCTTCCAGGGGAACGACAGTCAAATTGCAGTGGATATTGAATTCTGTATTGAATAGCTTCGCCAGCTCGCCGACGGTCATACCATAAATGTATGGAATCGGGTACAGCCCAATAAATGATTTGAATTTCGGATCGAGCACATTTCCTTCGACACGATTCCCGCCCAGCGGATTGGGTCGATCTAAAACGATGAAGGGAATATTAGCATCCCGCGCCGCTTCCATGGCATAAGCCATCGTGTAAATATAGGTATAGGCTCGGGAGCCGATATCCTGAATATCATAGAGCAAAACGTCGACATTTTTCAGCATTTCGGGGGTTGGCTTGTATGTTTCCCCATAAAGGCTGAAAACCGTGATCCCGGTTTTTTTATCCTGATAGCTCGAAATCCGCTCTCCGCCAGGAATGTCGCCACGAACACCATGCTCCGGACCAAATAATGCCACTAATTTTACCCCTGGAATCTCATTCAACGCATCGATGGTCGATTTCAATTGGCGGGTAATCCCTGTGGGATTGGTGATCAGCCCGATATTCTTGCCTTTGATGAGGCTGAATTGTTTTTCGATCAGCACGTCGATGCCGGGTTTGACTGGGGGAGGGTTCTTTGGTTGCGCCCATGAGTTATCGCTTGCGATGGCCGATGCGAAAATGAAAAATAAAGTTGATACCATCATAATGAAATAGTTTTTTTGCATGTTTGCCTCTGTTATTAATGTCCAGTTCACTAATGATTTTTGTGTAACGATTCGAATATTATTGAAATCTCAAATCTCGAGTTTGATTTTTCAATGAACAAATTTAGTTTCGCTGCTCCAAATATAATAAAAAAACTTTTCACGTGATAAAATCCAAAAAATTGACACGATTGATGGTTTCAAAATGAGCATTTGCATTCGGCTAAATCCCGTTCAGGGATTGTAGGACGCTTTTTTGTTCTTTTAAATTAAAACGTTAGACCTTAAAATTTCAAAAAATTTGTAACATCATGTGTCCAAATTTAAAATTTTTGCTTATCAAATGCAAGTAATTTCTCAGGAGAGTCGGACTCCGCCACACAGGTAAAGTCAAGAACCACATTTTTTTTCAATCTAGGATAGTCTTTTCATACCTCCAAAAAACTCGCGTCAATTTGGCGTTAGCATAATGCAAGTAAAACGGAATCGGACCCACCCAGGGAATGATCGAGATTTTGTGTCTTTGCTTCTTCATATCATCGAGGCATCGTTTCAATAAAATGCCCCCGATCCCTTTGCCCCGCAAAATAGGATTCGTGCCCATAGGTCCGAACCAGCCGGTGTTCAGGTTGTTGGAATAGAAAGCTGAAAATGCTTCGATCTTGCCATTCAATTCAGCAATATGAAGGCTGATGGGATCATTTTGGTACGTCGTTTGAATTTCTGGCAGCCAGGCTTTGAACTGATTCTCAATCAAATTTTCAACGAGCTGCCAATCCGATTGAGCGGCGCGACGGATAAAAATATTTTCACTGGCGAGCTGCTGTTCCTCAGCGCTGGTATCAAAATCCTGATGCTGCAAATCGACTTCTAAATTGGACGTATCGGCAAATCGTTTGAATCCATTGCGCTCCGCAAAGGCAATAGCTTCAGTGTAGCGGGGATCGATGCCGGGCTGCAAATAATTGGGATTACAATCCAGCAAGCGGATGGTCTTTATGCCGTGCGATTTCATTTGTGCTTCGATGTTTTTCAACAGTTTGGTCGCAAAGCCCTGACGACGATATGTTTCATCAGTTGCAAAAAGCTTGATCCAGCCTCGTTTCAGATCTGGCTCGATCTGTCGAGCAAGCCCTTGCATAAAGCAGAGAATTTTTTCATTTTCAATCAACATGAAAGTTAGATCAGGATTGAAGTCGGGGTCATCAAAAGTTTTTTCTTGCAGGATGCGTTCCGGCATAGGATCGTAAATAACATTACGATTCCAGAAGGAGAGCAAATCAGGGAGTTGAGATTGAGATTTGAGGATTTTGATATCAGGCATTGCCAGTATCCTTGCTTGTAGGACAAGATACTATCTTGTCCTATTTCGATTCTGGCTCTTTCAATTTTCTGGCGATTTTCAGCCGATTCACGGCTCGGAACCAGGCATCTTTGGCGCGATCGATATCTGTTCCTGGCACATGTTCAGTCATCCTTCGATGCGCGCGCTCTTTGGCGTAAATGGCTCGTTCAATGTCGATCTGCGAAGCGTCTTCTGCGGTTTCGACCAGTATCGTTGTGGTATGCGGAAGCACTTCCACAATGCCACGACTGGTGGCGAAATATTTAGTATCGTTTGCCAGGTCAACCTTGATTTCACCAATAGCCAGGCTGGTGACAAACGGCGCATGTCCCGCCATTATTCCAAAATAGCCATCCACACCGGGCAGGCGAATATGTTTTACCTGGTCCTGATAGATTATTTTTAAGGGGGTGACGATTTCTAATTTAAAGAATTTGTCTTCCATTGTTTTCAGTTTTCAGTTTTCAGTCGGCAGTCCTCAGTCTGCAGTCGCCTGTCCTTGTTCGGCAGCCAGGGACATGAAAATTGTTAATCAAAATAATGAGAACGAATTACCTGATGATTCATTTGTCTAACCACTTACTGCCCGGGTGCCGTATTCCTCTTTTACCAAATTACCCAGTTACCCAATCCTACAGATTTTTAGCCTTTTCAACAGCCTCCTCAATGGTTCCGACCATGTAGAACGCCTGTTCTGGAAGGCTATCGTATTCACCCTCGACCAGACCTTTGAAGCTTTTGATGGTATCTTCGAGATGGACGTATTTTCCTTCTCTGCCGGTGAATTCCGTGGCCACGAAAAATGGCTGCGACAGAAAGCGCTGGATGCGTCGGGCCCGGTTCACGATGATTTTATCTTCATCGGAAAGCTCTTCCATGCCCAGGATGTTGATGATGTCCTGCAATTCTTTGTACTTTTGCAGGATTTCCGTTACCGCACGCGCGGTTCGATAATGCTCTTCACCGATAGTTTTGGGATCGAGAATGACTGAGGTTGATTCCAGCGGATCTACTGCCGGGTAAATGCCCAACTCCATCAATTTTCGGGATAATACTGTGGTGGCGTCCAAATGCGAGAATGTCGTTGCTGGAGCAGGATCGGTCAAATCATCGGCTGGAACGTAAATCGCCTGCACCGAGGTGATCGATCCTTTTCGTGTCGAAGTGATTCGCTCCTGAAGCTCGCCCATTTCGGTTGCCAGGGTTGGTTGATACCCTACGGCAGAAGGCATTCGACCCAACAGGGCAGACACTTCCGAGCCGGCCTGGGTAAATCGGAAAATGTTATCGATGAACAAAAGGACATCTCGACCTTCATCATCTCGGAAAAACTCAGCGACTGTCAAAGCGGAAAGTCCCACTCGCAATCGAGCGCCGGGCGGTTCATTCATCTGACCAAATACCATGCTGGTTTTATCGATGACGCCAGAGCTTTTCATTTCCCGCCAGAGGTCATTGCCTTCACGAGTGCGTTCCCCAACGCCAGCGAAAACGGAATACCCGCCATGCTCTTTCGCGATATTGTGAATGAGCTCCATAATGATGACGGTCTTACCAACACCGGCGCCTCCGAACAATCCGGTTTTTCCACCTTTGGTGTAAGGTTCCAATAGATCGATGACCTTGATCCCGGTTTCAAAAACTTCTTCAGAAATATTGAGTTCTTCAAATGTCAGCGGTTGGCGATGAATGGGATCGCGGCGCAGCGAATTGATAGGACCCATTTTGTCGATAGGTTCTCCGATCAGATTCATCACCCGCCCCAAAGTTCCGGGTCCCACGGGCATGGTAATCTGTTTGCCAGTATCTATCACTTTTGTGCCTCGAACCAGTCCGTCTGTCGAATCCATGGCAACACAGCGAACCGCACTTTCGCCCAGATGCTGTTGCACTTCCAGGACAAGCGTGGATCCATCGTCCTGCTGAATTTCTAACGCATTATAGATCGCTGGCAATTTGCCACTTTCAAATCGAACGTCAACAACAGCACTGATAATCTGGACTATCTTTCCTTCATTCATTTATCGGAACCTCTGGCTATTAGTTTTATTATTTTTATTATGAGCGATTCCTGGCGACTGATGAGTCATCAATCTTAATCAGACTTAAAATTCCAGGAAACCCAAAGATAACTCCTGACAACTCATCTTTCACCATTAACCGCTCATTCCACACTGATCTAAAAATGAATTCTCATTCGCATGAAACAAGCAATTGACACGACAAAATATTACACTTTCAGCGCCTCACTTCCGCTGATGATTTCTAAAATTTCCTTTGTGATACCTTCCTGGCGAATCTTATTGTACAGCATTTGCAAGTCGGCAATGAGTTTATTCGCGTTTTCAGTCGCATATTCCATCGCGGTCATCCGGGCGCCCATTTCCGATGCAAAGGATTCCAATAATACCCGCCAGACCTGGATGTTGATGTTTTTCGGACAGAGCGTATCCAAAATCGTGATGGCATCCGGCTCGAAAATATAATCTGCCATAAAGGTCTCATCTTCAGGAATGACAGGGATGATGGGCAGGAGTTGTTCGACCACGACTTGTTGTTGAGCAGCAGACTTGAACTCGTTATAAATAAGAAAAATCCGATCCAGCTTTTCTTCATTGTAAAGATCCATGATCAATTGGGCAATATCGACCGCCTGAGAAAATTGGAGATTTTTGAAAAACGCGATATACTCCCCAATAACTTTGTAGTTTCGTTTCGTAAAATAGTCCCTGCCCTTTCTGCCAATCAAAATCAGGTCGATCGCTTGCTTATCCTGATATTGAGAAAGCTCGGCATCGGCTTTGCGGATGATGTTCTGGTTGAACGATCCGCACAGCCCCTGGTCCGCAGTGACGATCACATAGCAGACCCGCTTCGGCTCTCGTTCTTCTAATAAAGGATGCAGGTTATGCTCCACTTTGCTGGCAATGTGTCCCATAATCGCGCCGAGGCGATGGGCATAAGGGCGTGCCTGAATGATGCTCTGTTGCGCCCGGCGCAGTTTCACCGCTGCAACCATTTTCAAAGCACGGGTAATTTGCTGAGTTTTTTGAACGCCAGAGATGCGTTGTTTTATATCACGAAGTGTTGCCATAGTTTGGTTTTAGATTTTAGAAATAAAAAAATTTTCAGATCGTCATTGGATTTCAAATAGAAGCCAGCCATTCATCTTCAGTCAAACCAGATTGATTAATCATCGAAGCAAGCGTTTTTGGAGTGAACTGCTGCTGGTTTGAGATCACAGTGACTCGTCTCTTTTGATCTCGCACGTGACCGACAAATTATTGGTGGCTTCCTTTCATTCTTGATAAATAGAATGCTTCCTTTCATTCTTGATAAATAGAATACCCTTCTTTTTAATACTCGTTCGACTTCACTCGAAGTTAAAAAAAGCAATTTAGGATGCATAAACCGCCTCATGAACCTTGAACCCATCATGAGGGATATTTAACAATGCATCTTTTATATTTCTTGCCTGAACTTTGAAATATTTTAACCACTCTTCCACTTGCTTGTTCAATAGTTGCTCCTTGAGAAGCCACATTTAGCTGCAGGCACAGGGCAGAATATAGTTCGCCTTCTTTTTCTATTAAGATATGTAAGTCAACTTGATTTATTGTTTACCTCACCCACTAAAACTCCCGACAAACTCCTGGCACGCCGCTGTCAATCCAGCTTGCAAATTCTCATCAATGGCTTTCTTTTCAGCGATGCCTTTGAGGAGGTGCGGATGTTTTGTTTCCATGTATTGAAGGAATTCCTGTTCCAGCCGTTGAATTTCATGGACAGAAACCTGGTCAAGGAATCCTTGCGTCCCCAAAAATATCACTGCGATTT
>JALOPY010000687.1 GCA_025453735.1 bacterium
CCAGCAGGATCAACATTTTCTGGTTATTCAGTTCTTTGATCGCTTTCTTGCCGTCTTTAGTCAAGCCTTGTTCCTGCGTGATCCACTTACCATCGATGCCATCGAGGTTGAAAAACTTGGCGCCGAGCTTGCCCGCGATTCGCAAATTGGAAACCTCACTGTTCACGCTGGCAGCGCCGTCGAGTCCGACAACTGAGGTCGTTTTATCCCGTCGAGTCCGGAACATGCGCGCCATCGCTCCCATCGCCTGGGAGATATCGGATTCTTCGCTCGTGGCAGCGTCCAGCGAGGTAACCAGTTCAGCTAATTTATCGGAAGGATCGTGCAACGAATCGAGCGGAACCGTGACGAACTGAATATCGATCCATTCATTCTGCAGAGAATCCAGCAGGCTCAATCCTTTTTCATAAGCGATGGGATGGACATTGATGATATTCGCTGATTTGTGAATATAAATCGGCAGGCGATTTTCAACGATCAAATTGCCATCCTGATTGGCAACGAGCAGGGCATTATCATAGACGAATTGCGCCACTTTGCCCAGCAGCTCCGCGCTGATTTTTTCGGTATCATCGCCAGGCTGGTGGTAATCCGGGTGTGCGTTCCATGGTGACGTCATCAATGCAAAAGCAGGCACGCCGCGAATGATGAACGGCGTATGATCGCTGCCGCCTGGTCCGCCGCGACTTGGCTCGATAAAATCGAGGGTTTCCTTGCTGTTGAACTTTTTGATGATCTCCCAGATTTCCGGCGCAAAATAAATTCCCGGAAATCCCAATTTTTCACCCAGGCCGACCATATCCATATTGAAATTCAGCACGGTTTTTTCAATTGCCAATGTCGGATTTTTAGCATAATAGCTGGAGCCAAACAGTCCGCGTTCTTCGCCGCCCCAGCAGGCAAAAAGGATTGTGCGTTTCGGCTGAATCTTATTCGCCATCATTACACGTGCGACTTCCATGACAACGGCAGAACCTGAGGCATTATCGTCAGCCCCGTTGTTAATCTGTCCGTATTCGACGCCGATATGATCCAGGTGTCCGCCCAATACAATGACCTCGCTGCCGACAACCGGGTCGATTCCCTTGATCATTCCCAGGACATTCTTTCCTTTTCGAGCAGGATCGTATTCGACTTTCACTTGCATCGACGCGATCTTGTCTGTGGCAATGGACATGGGTTTCAGCTCTTTGTTCAATTTATCAAATTGATCCCGCATTCGGTTTTGAAATTCCCGACTGGTCTCATCTTTTTTCTTCAATAAAAATTTGACTACACGCTCATCAACGCCAAATACGAGGAATCCTTCCTTGAAATTCCCCGGTCGCAATCGCCAGGTGCCGATTGCTCGTTCTTCTTTGCCAAAGTCCGCGCAAATCATAATCCCTTTGGCGCCCTTTGCCAGCGCAATGGCAGCTTTGGCGCTATCGCTATGAAAGCCGTCCCACTTTTGTTCATCATCATTGGGGCAGCCATGCATAACGAGCATGATTTTATTCTTAACTTCCAGCCCGGCGTATTCGTCCAGCCCTTTGTTCGGAGCGCTGATGCCAAATCCAGCAAAAACCACTTCTCCTTTGATTTTGCCCCCGCCTGAGTAATTGAGCACACTGAAATCCCGATCTTCGGCATAGAATTTTCTATCGCCAATGATCAAAGCCGGGTGCTCGAATTCATGCTTATAAAAACTAAATGGGCGGGGGAGCTAGTATCCCTGCCTTCAAGTGCGTCACTGGCTAAATACGCAACAAAGGATTTGGCAGATTCGCCGCTGGGTTGTTCTTGTGCGAAAATGGCAATATTGCTCATCAGCAGTATGAAAACTGAAATAGAAATTCGTATGACTCTGTTCATCAATTTTGCCTCCAAAAGTTTACTCATAAAATCATGGTGATTATTCACCGATCCCTAAAATTATTGACAAATGATAACCAATTATGAATAAAAAGTCAAGCATAATTTTTATTTCCAGGTAAAACCTCAGTCTCGGGTGTAAAAACCTGGTTTCTGGCAGAAACCAGGTTTATTTTCCACCTGTAAGTGAGCTTTTACATTTCCAGGTAACACCTCACTTATTTGGGGGTGAAAAAGACCAAACCTCAGAGGTTTCTAAAAACCTCTGAGGTTTTACAAATACAAAAGTATTACCTTACGAACAACTTTTTCCTTGACTTTTGGTCAATGGTTAGTTATTTTAGTCGAGGCATTTTGGAAAAAAATCATTACAATTTTCATTTTAACCTATCAAAGAATTTGCAATGGGAATCGGAAAACACATTCGTTTCATATATAATCCCCGCTCTGGCATCATTCATCCGGAGCAAATGATCCGGAGGGTCATCACAGAGTCTTTTCCGTGCAACTTGTGTGACTATGATTTTCATGTCACCCAGGAAAAGCATCATGCCAACAACCTGGCAAAAGAAGCGGTTGACCAGGGATATGACATCGTGGTCGCGATTGGCGGCGATGGGACGGTCAATGAAACCGCGAGCGCCCTGGTGAACTCCGGGGTGCACCTCGGAATTATGCCCAATGGTTCAGGCAATGGATTAGCGAGAGGGTTGGGAATCCCCTTAAGCATTCGACGATCAGCTAAATTAATAACCACGGGCAAAGTGCGCCCAATCGATGTCGGCAAGATGGAAAATCACTATTTTTTTGTGACGGCTGGATTCGGCTTCGATGCGGTGATCGGCAAGCGGTTTGAAGATGGAAGGATGCGGGGACCTGCCAAATATTATGCGATTGGTGTACGGGAGTTCTTTCGCTACAACGTGGTTCAATACCAGATAAAATTTGAGAATCATCAAATCAATACCAGCGCTTTAGTAGTCGCTGTCGCGAATGTGCGGGAATACGGAAACAACGCCATCATCGCTCCCAATGCGAGACCTGATGATGGCTTTCTTGACCTGGCAATAATTGAGCAGACCAGTCTTGCGTCTGCGCTGTATCATTTGCCGTTTCTGTTTACCGGTCGCATCGATCGGACGCCTTTTACAAAAATTTATCGAGCGACGAATTTTGAGATTGATCGTGAATTCCCCGCTCCGCTGACGCTTGATGGCGAGGTTCACATGGGTGGGACGCGATTGAATGTAACCATGATCCCCAATGCTCTGAACGTAATTGTGAGAGATATTAGCTTTTAAAATTCTCAGTTGACAGCCACAATAATTTCAATTGTCACTATTCACCGCTGAAATCGCAGAGAGAAGACTTTCAGCGAAAAGAAAAAAAAGTGTGCTTTGCGACCTCTGTTTTTTCGGCGGTTAAAAACGTAGCTGGGTAGTTGCAAAAAATCTTCAACACGAAGATCATCCAGAAGCAACCAGGAGCACAAAGGAAATCAGGATAATTAGAATTTTTTATTTTCGCGATCATCGTGTTCGCTTCGTGACCTGGTGTTGAGTGTTTTTTTGCAGCTTCGCTGCGCCAAACTTGCTTTAAAATAAAGCTATTCGATCAGGCATAATAAAAATAACTCCGGTCATGAACTGAAACTTCACCAATTTTTATCAGTAAAATTCCATGGCTAATATCTTATCAAATCAGACTCGACCAAACATCTTGCGAATAAATTTATTGAGCAACTTCATCATGAACATGAGATCATTGTTTTGCCTTTGTTTCATCTTAAGCTTAATCTTTAGCTTTTCTTCACTGGCGCAAATGAAACATTCGTCTGAACAGCAAGCGTTTGTCGCTGCCAGTGGCGCATATCAGGATGGATTTTACACGCTCGCAATCGATCAATTGACCGATTTTTTGGCGCAATATCCGAATAGCAATTTTGCCGCGACCGCTTCGTTTTTGTTGGGTGATTCATATTTTCGGTTGAAAAAATATGCCCGATCGATCTACCAGCTCGAAAAACTGCT
>JALOPY010000084.1 GCA_025453735.1 bacterium
GATGATGCTGACTTCAGGAACAATTCGGCGCAGCAAATTGGCAACGGAATCAATTGATTGAACACGATTGTGGACGAAAAAAACCTGTCCACCCCGTTGCACTTCTTTCAAAATTGCCATTCGAATCAGGTCTTTATCAAACTGAGCGACCTCCGTGTAAATGGAAAGCCGGTCCCGTGGAGGCGTTGCAATGAGCGACAGATCCCGAATCCCCATCAAACCCATATTCAACGTTCGCGGGATTGGAGTTGCCGACATGCTGAGCGCATCCACATTCAAATATTTTTGTTTTAATTCTTCCTTACTGCGAACGCCAAAACGGTGTTCTTCATCGATGACGAGCAGTCCCAGGTCTTTGAATTGAACATCCTTTGAAAGAAGGCGATGTGTTCCGACAACGATATCGACCCGTCCTTGTTTGAGCCATTCGATTATTAACTTTTGCTCCGCAGCGCTCCGAAAGCGCGATAGCATTTCGACTTTCACAGGATAGTTTTTCAGTCGTTCCCGAAATGTTGAATAGTGTTGCAATGCCAGAATGGTTGTTGGCACCAACACCGCCACCTGCTTACTATTATTGACTGCTTTGAATGCCGCGCGCAATGCCACCTCGGTCTTGCCAAATCCGACATCTCCGCAAACCAGACGATCCATTGGAAAGCTGCTTTCCATGTCCTGCTTAATATCTTCCGTTGCTTTTTGTTGATCCGGAGTATCTTCAAACTCGAAGGAGGCTTCCAACTCCCGCTGCCACAAAGTATCCTTTGAAAATGCAAAACCGTTTTGATTTTTGCGTTTGGCGTACAGTTGAATCAAATCTCTGGCAATTTCTTTGATATGCTTTTTCGTCTTTTGCTTGAGGCGATCCCATTCTTTGCTGCCTAATTTGCTTAATGCCGGAATGACCCCTTCTTTAGCAGCATATTTCTGAACCCGATCCATCTTTTCCAAAGGCACATAAAGCAGATCGTTATCCTGATAGGTGACTGCCAGGCATTCTCTTTCATTGCCCTGGACCGTTATTTTTTTCAAGCCCTGATATTTTCCAACGCCATGATCGACATGAACAACGAAATCCCCGACATTCAAGGCGCTCAATTGTCGCAGCGTCAAACCTTTCGGTGCTTTGCGGCGCTTACGCCACCGAAGCGGACGCCCATAAAACTGGTTGTCGGTGATTACAACCAATCCGACTTCATCAAATATAAAGCCCTGGTTAATGCCAACATTTTTTAAGGAGAGACGATCCCGATTTACCCCCTCATCGGTTAAAATGTCTTCCATTCTCTCAACCTGTTCCGGGCTGTCACAGAGAAAGAATATCCTCATCGGTTGGTTTGTATTCTGGCTTTGCTTTTGATGATAGAAATCAATCTTGTTTTTTAGAACTTTCAGATTACCATTCAGCGATTCCTGCCCCTGTGCCGCGAAGTTGAAATATCTCGACCGCTTCGATTCCGAAAACGATTCATGTGAGATGGTGACAAAGCGCTGAAATTTTCTTTCCAACTCTTCCCAGCGAATATAGCTTTCCGATTGAAGTAGCTCTTTTTCTCCAAACTTAAAAAAATCTTCGATTTCTTTTCGAATCAACGGCGGCTCATCCAGGAACAAAATCGTCTCCTCGTCGAGATAATCCAGGATCGAAACCTGCGATCGGTTTTCGATATCAATATTTTCTTCCGGATATTGAGGGTAGATATTCAGTTGAGAAATATGTTTGATAGATTTTTGTGTTGCGGGGTCAAAAACTCGAATGGATTCGACCGCATCGCCGAAAAACTCAATGCGATACGGATAGTCGCTTGAAAAGGGAAAAACATCGATGATGCCTCCGCGTACACTCATCTCGCCACAATTTTCGACGACTGCTTCGCGGTTGAATCCAAGTAAAGTCAATTTCTCTTTTAATAATTCAAAATTATAATCATATTTTAATTTTATTACTAATCGTTGCTTTTTAATGTAATCGATAGATGGAAACTTATAAATTAAATTTTTCGCAGAAATAACAGTAATTAATTTATTTTTCTCTACAAAGCGTTCTAGAGAAGAAAGCAATTGTCCTTTTCGTATTGAATCGAAAATGATGTCTTGATGAGCAAACTCGCTGAACTTGGGAATATATGCGACCTTTTCAGATCCCAATAAAACATCCAGATCGTCTTTGACAATTTCCTCTTGTTGGCTCTCTCCCGAAATATACAGAATTGGCTTGCGCACCTGTTCAAATAATATGCTGATGACAAACGCCTTGAGAGACCCGGCAAGCCCCTTCGCATAAACTTGTTTTGCTGAGCCTGCCTCTTTGAGAAAATCACTCAACACATGAGACTTTAAAATAATATCTTTTAATTCCGAAGCGTCCATTTTTTTAACTTTCAATCGCTCCGCGCACAAATCCATCCGACTTAATCAATCGTCTTTTTGCTTCTGCTTTATCGACGCCCTTAAGAGCCATAACCAGCGCGGTTTTGACATGACCATCAGCATCCACAAGGACTTTTTCTGCATTTTCATAATCCATCCCAGTCACCATCATCACCGTTCGCTTGGAACGTTCTTCCAATTTTTTGGATGTCATCTGAAGATCGACCATCATATTTCCGTACACCTTGCCGAGACGAATCATCGCCGTGGTCGTTAGCATATTCAACACTAACTTTTCTGCGGTTCCGGATTTCATCCTTGTGGATCCCATAATCACTTCCGGACCAACAACAGGACAAATAGCAACGTCCACATCAAGGTTCATTTCTTCCCGCGGGGTACAGGTCACATAAATCGTCTTTGCTCCGACTTCACGCGCCTTTTCAATTGCACCGACAACATACGGAGTTCGCCTGCTTGCCGCAATACCACAAGCCACATCAATCTTTGAAAAATTCAAATTCATCAAATCAATCGCGCCTTGCTCTTTTTTGTCCTCCGCCCCTTCCTGTGCACGAGTCAGCGCTTTCAAACCGCCGGCAATGATTCCTTGAATCATCTCTGGATCGCTGCCAAAAGTTGGCGGACATTCTGAGGCATCTAAAACTCCCAGCCGTCCGCTCGTTCCGGCTCCAATATAAATCAGCCTTCCCCCTTGTTTAAAAGCATTGACAAGAATTTCAACCGCCTGCTTGATATACGGAAGCTCTTTTTCCACAGCAAGCGGAACCGTCTTATCTTCCGCGTTGATAATTTTAAGTACTTCCTCGATCGATTTCGAATCGATATCAAGCGTACTGAGATTTCGTTTTTCAGTGATCAAGTTTTTCAATTCATCAAATAGTTCTGAATTCAATTTTACTTTTCCTCCTTAAATTAGCTTTTTGTAGTCTGAATTTGAACAAACTTTTTATCGCGCTCAGCCACCACCAATCGGGCATCCATTTTTTTAATATTGATGGATAAATTCGGGGATGCCAAAAGCAATGCCTCTATTTCATTCTTAATATTGCCCCCCTTCCAAAAAAGCAAAGAACCACCTGGTTTGATCAATCTGGAGATCCACCCATAAATAATATCCAAATTTGCCACAGCTCGGCTGAACGCATAATCAAATTGCTTTAAGTAACTCGAGGTGTTTTCTAAATTTTCTGCCCGCTCACAGGCAATCTCAACTCGATCTAAATTTAGTCGGGCAATCACTTCTCTTAAAAAAAGTGCTTTTAGCCGCTTTGATTCAACTAATAAAAAATTTAGATCGGGGCGAATGATGCGAATCGGGATAGCAGGAAATCCTGCGCCGCTGCCAATATCGATTATTTCAGAATTCTCTTGAATCTGATATGCCGCCAAAACCGCAATCGATTCCAGAATGTGCCTCTCGACAAGCCGAGCCTCATCTTGCCTGGATACCAGATTCGTCCTTTTGTTCCAGGATTTGATTAAGTCAATATATTTTTGAAAAAGCAAAACCTGATCTTTGCTAATTGCAATATCGGCATTGCTCAAAATTTCTTGTAGTTGAACCATACTTAACCAGAAAAATTCTCTCACCCCCGGGGCACGAATGAATGACCTTCGCTTATTTTTTTCTACATTTTTAAATCATTTGTAACTTCGCTGCTTTATGGCAAAAATTTATGAATGCTCAAAGCTATCGACCAGGCTTTTGCACAAATTGTTTCACGTGAAACAATTTTGTTTATTGTCGCTTTAAAAAAACCATCAATACAGCAATATCCGCAGGAGAAACACCAGCAATGCGCGAAGCCTGTCCCAATGAAAGCGGTCTAATTTGTTTCAATTTTTCCCGCGCTTCATTTGAAAGAGAATCGATTTGATCATAATTCATTTTATCGGGTATGAATTGATTCTCTAATTTCTCGAACCGGGAAACCTGTTCTTGCTGTCGCTGAAAATATCCCTCATATTTTATTTCGATCTCAACTTGCTCTCGAATTTCCTTTTTTAGCTTTTCTTCAATATTACTACTAAATATCGGGTGATCAATAATCCCATTAAAATCCTGAATCGATATATTGGGTCGCTTTAGTAGCTGAAGGATACTTTCGCTTTCTGTGATCGTCGCGCTGCTTTTTCTTTCTAAAATCGGATTGGCTTTGTCTGGCGACAGTCGCATTTTTTTCAGCTCATCGATATATTGGTGAACCGATTCTCTTTTTAGCTTTACTTTGAAAAAATATTCTTCTGGAACTAGTCCCAATTTGTAACCATATTCAGTCAACCGCAAATCTGCATTATCCTGTCGCAGCAACAATCGATACTCAGCCAGTGAAGTGAACATTCGATAAGGCTCATATATTTCTTTTGTAATGAGATCGTCGATCAGCACACCAATATATGCCTGCGACCGATGCAATATAAAAGGAGGCTCGTTGCGCACTTTCAACACGGCATTGACCCCTGCCATAAATCCCTGCACCGCGGCTTCTTCGTATCCGGAAGTGCCATTGATTTGTCCAGCAAAAAAAAGATTTTCAATCCGCTTTGTTTCCAATGTCGGCAACAGTTGTCCCGGCGGGAAAAAATCATATTCGATTGCATATCCCAATCGGGTTATTTTTGCGTGCTCCATTCCTGTTACGGACTGAATCGCACTCGCCTGAATATCTTCGGGCAAGCTGGTCGCAAAACCATTCAGATAATACTCGGTAGTATTTCGACCCTCGGGTTCTAAGAACAACTGATGAGAATTTTTTTCAGGAAATTGAATGACTTTGGTTTCAATCGAGGGGCAATACCGAGGTCCAATCCCCACAATTTTTCCAGTGAACAATGGAGAGCGATCCAGCCCGGAATTAATAATCTCATGTGTTTTTGAATTGGTCATGGTAAGATAGCAAGGCATCTGGTCTTGAACAATTTTTTCGGTTTGAAATGAAAATGGCACCGGATCTGGATCGCCATGCTGAACCGTCATTTTATCCAGATTGACAGACCTACCGTCAATTCGCGGCGGAGTGCCGGTTTTCAGTCGCAATGCTTCAAAACCGTATTTCACCAGATCTTCTGTCAAACCAGCAACTGCAAATTCACCGGCGCGCCCGGAAGGAAAACTAACCATTCCGATATGAATTAATCCATTTAAAAATGTTCCCGCTGTCAAAATAACAGCACGACAGAAAAACTCCGTCCCGGTAAATATTTTCACCCCACAGCACTTTCCGCTTTCAACTATGATGCTATTGACAACCGCTTGTTTTATTTCCAGATTTTCCTGACCCTCCAGTGCGCGCCGCATCCGGACAGAATAACCCAGCCGATCAGCTTGAGCGCGCAATGACCAAACAGCAGGACCTTTGGACTTATTCAACATCCGAAACTGAATTCCTTCGTCATCGATTGCCTTAGCCATTTCGCCACCCAGGGCATCCAGCTCACGAACGAGGTGCCCTTTTGCCAATCCACCAATCGCTGGATTACAGGACATCTGTGCAATCGTCGAAATGTTCATGGTAAACAAGATCGTTTTCATTCCCATTCGCGCCGAAGCAAGCGCGGCTTCACAACCGGCATGGCCACCGCCAACAATAATTACATCATATATATCTGTGGTATGCATCATATCAAATTGTTATAAAATGTTCCACGTGAAACATTGGTTATTTTCCAATACAGAACTTTGAAAAAATATTATTTAAAATATCATCAGTCGTTACTTTTCCGGTAATTTGCCCGAGGCAATCCAGTGCCTCCCTGAGATATAAAGAGATAAATTCCGAAGATGCTCCCTGCTCCGCCTCTCTCAATGCGCCCGTCAAGTTTTCTTTAACTCGATTGAGAATTTCCCAGTGTCTCACATTTGTGACTATCGCCTCATTGCCAGAGATGTTTTCATTAACGTTTAAAATCAAATTATGAAGCTCTTGGTCAAGGATTTCAATCCCACGATTTTGCAGCGCGGAAATTGAAACAACCGGAGTATCTCGCTGTTCGAGATCTTTCGATTCTATCTGTTGAGCCAGGTCGTTTTTGTTGATGATACGAATGACTTTTGCACTATCAAGTTTGTCAATCTCATCCATAATCACTTTATCATCATTTTCAATCGGCAATGATCCATCAAATACATGCAGAATTACATCTGCTGATTCAAGGTGCTTTTTTGCTCTTCTGATTCCTTCCCGCTCAATTTTATCTTCTGTTTTTTTTATTCCTGCAGTATCAATAATCCGAAACAAAAATCCGTGTATATCCAATTGAACTTCCAGAGCGTCTCGAGTTGTTCCAGGTATCTCTGTTACAATCGCACGCTCCTCCATAATCAGCGCATTTAACAAACTGGATTTGCCGACGTTCGGTTTCCCGGTAATGACCAACTTCACGCCTTCTCTGGCAATTCTGCCAATCTGAAAGGTTGCGACTAATTTTTCCAGTTCCTGTTTTGCAGCATCAACTTTTTTAATCAAATCAGTTCTTTGGACGAATTCAATATTTTCCTCAGAAAAATCCAACTCTATTTCCAGCAGCGAACAATAATCAAGAAGCAAATTGCTTATCTCATTAATTTTTTTTGATAATCTTCCATCGAGCTGTACATAGGAAGCCCTGATGCTTGCGTCTGTCCGCGCTTGAATCAGGTCGGCGATGGCTTCGGCTTGTGAAAGATCAATGCGACCATTTAAAAAAGCCCGCAGAGTAAATTCGCCAGGCTTTGCAAGGCGCGCCCCATTTTTAATCGCTAATTCTAAAACTTTTTGACTCAAGTAAATTCCGCCATGAGTATTTATTTCGACAAGATCTTCTTTTGTATATGAGCCCGGCGATTTAAAAAAAATAGCAATCGCCTCATCAATTGCAAAACCATCTTCATCAATAACCTTGCCGACAACGGCACGTCGCGGTTCAATTTCTTCGATTTTAATTCCGCAGTTAAAAAATTTCACAGTCACAGCTATTGCTTCTTTTCCGCTTAACCTGATAATCGCAATTCCTCCCCTTCCTGGAGGCGTCGCAATTGCAGCAATCGTATCATCTAGTTCATTTACCATATTCAGTTTTGCAGTTTATTCAGATATAAAAAGCCCCACCAGGTGATAACGATAGGGCTTTTAAAAATTGAAAACAGAGCAGTTATAAATTAATATCTCTAGGCTAAACTATTTTCTTCGATAATAGTCTTTCTTAGATTTTTTTGAATCCCCAATCTTTTTAATTTCATTCGGTTTTTGGGCAGATTCTTTAACTGGCATCCACTTTTGCTGGACAATTTGAAATATATTAAACAGCGAATAGTACAAATTCAAACCGGATGGAAACGAATTGAAAAGCAATGTTAAAAAGATTGGCATGAAATATACCATTGCCTTTTGTTTTGGATCTTTCATGGTCATCTTCTGTTGAATGAACATGCTTGCCCCCATCACCAGCGGCAGAACGTTTACCAGGTCACCATAAAATGGAATTGAAAAAGGTAACTGGAAAATCGTATCTGGTACTGAAAGATCTGTAATCCACCAGGCAAAAGCTGCATCACGAAGCTCGATTGTATTTCTGAAAACAATAAATATCGCCCATAAAAGTGGTAGTTGCAAGAGCGTCGGCAAGCACCCGCTTAGCGGATTGATTCCTTCTTCTTTGTATAATTTCATGGTTTCTTTGTTCAGTCGCTGCGGATCCTTTGCGTATTTTTCTTTTAATTCTGCCATCTTTGGCTGCAGCGTTTGCATGCGCTGCATTGAAGCCGTACTTTTTGCTGTTAATGGATAGGTGAGAATTTTAATTATAATTGCAAACAGGATTA
>JALOPY010000688.1 GCA_025453735.1 bacterium
TCAAATGCTTCCGCCGTGAAGTATTAGAAGCGATCAATCTTGATGAAGTCGATTCGGATGGCTATTCATTCCAGATCGAAATGAACTTCAAAGCTTGGAAAAAAGGATTTAAAATTTGTGAAATTCCGATCGTCTTTACCGACCGCGAAGCTGGCAGCTCCAAGATGTCAAAAAAGATCATTCGAGAAGCGATCTGGATGGTGTGGAAATTGAAGATCATGAATCTGATGCGAAAGATTTAATCGTTAAAAACATGACCGTCACCTCGCAGGTGACGGTCATGTTTGGAGCTTATGATCGCGAATTTGGGATTTAATTTTCAGGAGATAAGGAAAAATATGTTTGATGCAAATTTTCAGGAGATAAGGAAAAATATGTTTGATGCAAATGAGATTGAAAAGATCAAACAGCAAAAGGAAGAATGGCAAAAACAGCAAGTCGATCCGCTTATTGAAAAATTCCCCGAGCAAAAGAAACAATTCGTCACCGGCTCATCCGATCCCATTGCGCCATTGTACACACCAGATGATATTGAAAATTTCGATTACCTTCGCGATTTAGGATTTCCAGGTCAATACCCTTTCACCCGCGGCGTCCAATCGACCATGTATCGCGGCAAATTCTGGACGATGCGACAGTATGCCGGCTTCGGAACCGCGCAGGAATCGAATAAGCGCTACAAATATTTATTAGCGCAGGGACAAACCGGGCTGTCGGTCGCGTTCGATCTGGCCACGCAAATTGGCTACGATTCCGATGATCCGATTTGCTACGGCGAAGTCGGAAAAGTCGGGGTCGCGATCGATACGCTTGCTGATATGGAAACATTATTTGATGGCATTCCACTCGATAAAGTATCGACATCGATGACCATCAATGCGCCCGCCGCTGTGCTCCTGGCGATGTACATTGCAGTTGCTGAAAAACAGGGTGTGCCAGCCGGCGAATTATCGGGCACGATTCAAAATGATATTTTGAAAGAGTATGTTGCCCGCGGCACTTATATTTTTCCGCCCAAGCCTTCGATGCGACTCATTACGGATATATTCCAATACTGCGCGAAAATCGTACCGAAATGGAATACGATCAGTATTTCTGGCTATCACATTCGGGAGGCGGGCGCGACTGCCGCGCAGGAAATCGGTTTTACTTTAGCCAATGGAATCGCTTACGTTCAGGCAGCAGTCAATGCTGGTTTAGAGGTGGATGAATTCGCCAGCCGGCTATCCTTTTTCTTCAACGCGCATAACGATCTTCTGGAAGAGGTCGCCAAATTTCGAGCGGCAAGACGATTATGGGCGAATATTATGAAAAGCCGTTTTAGTGCAAAAAATGAAAAGTCGATGATGCTTCGATTTCATACGCAGACAGCGGGTTCAACTTTGACGGCACAACAGCCCCTCAATAATACGATTCGTGTGACCATCCAAACCCTGGCTGCTGTCCTCGGCGGAACCCAGAGCCTGCACACCAATAGTTACGATGAAGCACTGGCGCTGCCCTCAGAAGAATCCGTGGGAATCGCACTGCGAACTCAGCAGATCGTCGCCCATGAATCTGGCGTGGCAGAGACGATTGATCCCCTGGCAGGTTCTTATTATATCGAGCAGAAGACCAACCAGCTCGAAGCTGAAGCACGAAAGTATATTGATAAAATCGACAAATTAGGCGGAGTGGTGAACGCCATCGAAAAAGGCTTTATCCAAAAAGAAATCCAAAACTCTGCCTATCGGTATTTGCGAGAAGTTGAAAGCAAAGAACGGATCATCGTCGGAGTCAACAAATTTCAGGTCGAAAAAGAGCATAAGCTCAACCTGTTAAAAATTGATTTGCAGGTTCAGGAAGAACAAATAGCTCGATTAAAGCGGGTTAAAGAACAACGAGATGGACTGGCAGTTGAAAGGTGTCTTGTTGATTTACGGCATGCGGCAATTGCTGGCGAAAATGTTATGCCGCCGATTTTAGCAGCGACAAAGGTGTACGCAACATTGGGTGAGATTTGCAATGTGCTGCGCGATGTTTTTGGCGAATACAAGGAGGCTGTGGTTCTATAATTTTGTGAAATTGAATTAATCCTTGCGGAGGAAAATAGTGATAAAGCAGATTGATCATATTGGAATCGCGGTAACAGATCTGGAACAGCAGATGAAATTTTATTCAGAAGTTTTAGGATTGAGCTGCTCCGGAGTTGAAGAAGTTTCAGATCAAAAAGTGAAAGTCGCTATATTTCCAGTCGGAGAGGTTCGAATTGAATTGCTGCAGCCCACGGCTGAGGATAGCCCCATTGCTAAATTTTTGGAGAAAAAAGGCGAGGGCATTCATCACATCGCGTATTGCGTCATCGATCTTGAAGGCAATTTGAAGCGTCTCGAAGAACAACAGGTTCAGTTGATCGATGCAAAACCACGAGTCGGAGCGGGCGGACACAAGATCGCCTTTTTGCATCCCAAAGCAACGTTTGGTGTATTGACTGAATTATGTGAACATCGAAAATCTTAAAATTGAACTTAGCGCGCACTTTCAAATTGCGCGGCACGTCCTAGAGTGGGACAAAATGTGGCAGGAGTGATTGGCTCGGCAGTCAGTGCGGGTATCTTGTTATTAGCAACTTTGATGAAAACAACTGGATTATAATCAAGCAGGTTCACTTTTTGCGTCTTGG
>JALOPY010000689.1 GCA_025453735.1 bacterium
TGGATCCAAAACATACAGATAGCCCGATTGCAAATAGATAATTTGCTTCCCATCGGTCGAGGGCATCTGCACATCGAAATCATCGTACTGGGTCACCTGCTCGATCTTTTTCGTGGCGAAATCATAGCGATAAATATTGGCGATGCCATTCTTGCCCTGATCCGAGACATAATACATCTTATCGCCGATCCACATCGGGTAGCTGTTTTTGCCCACGTAATCGGTCAGCTTTTGAAAATTTTTGCTATCAAAATCGAACAGCCAGATATCCTGGTATTGACCGCCTTTGTAGCGCTTCCAATAATATTCCTCATTGCCACGTGGATTATAGATCATCTTTTTCCCATCAGGCGAAAAAGTGCAAAGCACACCACGAGGCATGGGACGAAAGGTATTTTCGAATCCCGACCGAAAGATGATCTTTTTTCCATCAGGCGTCCACGTCACCACTCTGCTCGCCGCCTGATAGGTGAGCCTCGTCGGTTCCCCGCCATCGATCGGCATCAAATAAACATTATCGCCGCTGTGATAATTTCCTGTGAAAGCGATCGATTTGCCGTCAGGCGAAAATTTGGCGGCATATTCATTGCCAGGGTGCGTGGTCAGCCGAATCGCCAATCCGCATGTCTGGCTGATCGTCCACAGGTCGCCCTCGTAGGTGAACACAATTTTATCACCTCGAATATCGGGAAATTGCATGAACCTGCCTTCTATGGCGGCGGTTAGGTAATTGGGGAATAGGGTAATCAGGAAAATAGGTAATAGGATTATCTGGAAGTATTTCTTCATGGTTCAAGTCTCCTGGTTTATAATTAGGGTTTTGGATTAATTAGTTGGGTTGGGATATTGTAATCAATTTGAGGGAAAAAGGCAAGGGAAATTTTTTGGGAGAATCTTAGCACTTTAAATTTTTTCATATACAATTTCTTGCTTGACTTTCACTCTCGCTTTTTATATATTGTCTATAGAATTATGGTGCGTGATTAGAGTTCACCAACGTGAAAGAATTTTTGACGCCCAAGTATGATGATTGAATATAAGACAGTTATCTAATACATGCTTTAACAGGGAGAAAAATATTCCAACATTAACGCCAGAAATGATAGCTAAATCACGAGTGATTGCCAGAGGTAGAAGAATTCGTGATTTGAAGCGTTTGCTTGATACTTATGGAGGCATTGCTTCACAATGGCTTAAAAAAAGTAGTTCGCCTGTTGAAGTAGAAGGCGAGTTTTACGAATATCATTGGTATGAACATCATGGAATTGGGCGTTTTGAAATAAAGCTAAAAAAGGTGAGAGATCTATGACAGTAAAATTGAAACAACGAAATAGTGAATATCATGATTTGACCCCAGGGCAATCGTATGTCGTCATTGGCATTGAAGCCGATGATTATCGCATTTTAAATGATCATGGTCGTCCCTACCTTTACCCACACGATTTATTCGAGATTGAACTCCCTTATGAGCCAGGCGATTGGATTACCGAGATTGGTGAAGAGGGTGAGCGATATTCCTATCCTGCTGCTTTGAATGCCCCAGGCTTTTTTGAAGATTTTTTCGATGGGCAAAGAGAGGCGATTGCTCTATTCTGGCGAGTGATCAATCAGCGACTGGCGCTGGCGAGTTGAGCCAATAAAGAGAAGGCAAATTAATTCATTGCTCTTTTAAATAAATATCTGTCAAGAAATTATTGAGACAGTTACTTAATTGATCGGCAGTCGATTGAAAGTTTTTGCTATCCATCCAGAACAATTTATATTCTATTATTGAGAATTTTCTTAGTTGCAATAAGCTCTTTATTGAATTTTCAAGATTTCTCCATTGTTCGATTTTTGAAGTAGCTCGTTTTAGTCCTGTCGTATCTAGAATTTGAATAAATAGTGCGTCCACGATTGCAATTAGCTTATTGTTCTATGTTTCATGAATGAAATACGATGATAAAACGGAAGTCAAAAATTTCCCACAGATTTGGGTTGGCTTGACATCAGATTCTTCAATCTCAATAATGACACGAATCTGGTTGTTTTTAACTATCAATGCATCAACATTACAATATTCGGTTTCATTCGACTTCGGAAGCAAACCAAACAAAGGCAGATTTTGTCTACCTCCACAAGCTGGATCCTTCAAGACCTCGCATGATGGAAAATTAGCGTTAGTCAGATTATGCCCTATGATTTCATGTAATGGGTGTGCCATTTTTGTTTTTTCCTATAATAATAAATTTTACTTCGTCCAACTTTTAAATATAATTTCACAGTTTAAATCTTTTGTCTTCACTCTATTCTTTTTATCTATATACTTGCAATCTAGCATGATGCGGACTGATTTGAGCAAAAAGATAGAAACGAATTTCTTGGTGCAATAATCATTTTCAAGCAAGAGGACTTTGAAAGATTTGTTTCGAGAATACAGTCAGGAGGAGATTTGGCAGGTTAAAACTTTTATTTCTGGGCATTCATTCTGGCATTCCCATCATCGCTCTATTTGTTGCCATCAAATTATCCCGCAGGGACATTTAATAATGGATCAGCAATTCATGGCTGAGAATGATGTAATCCGAAATTCCAT
>JALOPY010000085.1 GCA_025453735.1 bacterium
GGTTTTGCAGCATGTGTCTCCCTGGCGATCCATCCGCCAAAAACTACTGCACAAGCAATAAATACAACTATCAAAGCCAACGATAGGTATTGTTTTGTGTTTACCATGATTTTCTCCTTGGAAAATTCTTTATGTTAAAATATTTTTTTTATTCATCAATTTCAGAAACCTTTGCCAGATTTCAATAGCAATTGTTTCAATAGATTTTGAACCGTCAATGATACAAAATCGTTCCGATTCTTGTTGGGCGATCTGCAAAAATCCCAATCGTACTTTTTCAAAGAAAGGCCGTTGCTGGCTTTCCATGCGATCTAATTCACGCCGGATCAGCATTTTTCGCCGCTCCATTTCTTCCAGATCGATATCTATCAAAAATGTTAGATGCGGCGTGATCCCTTTCGTTGCAAAATAATTGATCTGTCGAATGATTTCCAGATCAATGCCGCGTCCATGCCCCTGATATGCTGTAGATGAATCATAATATCGATCGCATATTACCACGTTGCCGTCTTGCAATGCAGGAATTATCTTTTGTTCGACCAATTGCGCGCGTGCTGCTGAAAAAAGCAAGTATTCAGTTATCGGATTTACATTTTCCTGAGCTTTTGTTAAAAGTGTTTCACGAATTTTTTCTGCAATAGTAGTACCACCCGGCTCCCTGACTAAAAGATATGAAATATTTTTCGCCGTTAGCTTTGCAATCAATTGCTCGATCTGAATTGATTTTCCACAGAAGTCGATGCCTTCAAATGATATTAAGGTTCCGTCCATTTGACTTTGATAATCAGGTTTTAAATTCTTGTAAATTTCCACCGTCCGCCCTTAAATCGCCAATAATTTACCGCCAATCTAACTGTTTCATCAATAAAATGAACCAGCCATAGTCCTGTAACTGCAAGACTGGTGCTAAATGCAACAATCCAATTCAAGCCGATTTCAAATAACACCACTCCCACTATTGTGATATACATAATCCACTTTAGGTCGCCAGCGCCGCGAAGATTGCCGATGACAACATTGCCGACTGCCTTTGGAACCTGCAATATCGCAAATACGATCATTGCATTGACTCCTATAGCAATGACCGCCTCCTCGGGAGTGAAAAAATAAAGTATCGATTTTGAAAATGCAATCATCAATAATGCTATTGCAAATGAAAAAACAAATCCCACCCATCCGGCAGTTCGAGCCGTCTTTTCAGCTAATCTTCGTTTTTCTGCCCCAAGATTTTTACCCATCAACGTCATCGCGGTAAGACTGAATCCGAGGTAAGCCATTGAGAGAATACTCTGGATTCTACTCAATACGATATGAGCTGCCAGATATTGGCCGCCCAGTTGAGCGGCGTAAATTGAAACGATTAATGCTCCAATTGCCCAGACCATTTGTTCGATGGTGGTGGGTACACCAGCTTTTAGCAATCGCTTAAAAGTTTGAAAATTGGGCCGGGCCAATTCTCGTAATGATAAAAATAGCACTGATTTCCGGGTTCTTAAAATATAAAAAGTAACCAAAAATCCGGCTGAATGTGAAATTCCCAGCGCCATTGCCGCGCCCTGAACCTCCCACCGGGGAAATCCGAACCAGCCAAAAATGAGTAATGGCGCAAGAGTGACATTCAAACCATTGATCGCGACGTTCACGATCATCGATAAATGGGTATCGCCAGCGCCTCGGATGATGCCGACTGCCGTAAAATTCGTTATGATTATCGGGGCAAATAATGCGACGATTCGAAGGTACGAAGTTCCTGCTTGTCGCGCCTCAGAAGACCCGCCTTCTTCGATAAGCTTAAATAGATGAACGCCACCAAAATACCATACGACAGCAAAAATAATTGAGATAACGAAACTGATCATGACTGCCTGACCAAAGACATGATTTGCTTCTCTTTTTTCTTCAGCGCCAACATGCCTGGCAACAATCAAAGAGCTTCCGACAATGAAAGTTATTAAAACCGTCAAAAACGCAATCACAACTTGAATTGCCAATCCCTGACCTGCAAATGCTCCAGTGCTGATTCTTCCGATTAAGATTGCCTCGATCGTGAACATTATCGTTTGAGACGACAGATCAACAACGGCAGGCAGCGAAGTTTTTAAGATATTTTTTAGTGGCGAACTGTGCCGCAATTCAATCCTTTATTATTTTATTGTATTGTATCGGGATTTCAAAATTTGTGTTAAAATTACTATGGCAAAAACTTACAAGGAGCAACGGAGGAACCAGGTAAAACCTCAGTCTCGAGTGTATAAACCTGGTTTCTGGCAGAAACCAGGTTTATTTTCCACCTGTAAGTGAGCTTTTACGGAACCAGATACTCTTCGAGCACAGGGCACCACGGAGATTTTTTGGGAAAAATTATCTGGCGGTTGTAACACTCCGTTGAAACTCCACTTGCTCCGTTTCTCATTGTAAAGGGATTACTCATTAATCAATGCTCCTAAAAAATGGCGCATCTTCGATTTGCGAAGCCTGGAAAATTAATCATAATATTCCAAGCCCAGGTGGGTAATCAGTTCCTCGCCTTTAAGATAGCGTAACGTATTTTTTAATTTGATTAATTGGATAAACAAGTCATGCTCCGGGTAAAGCTCTGGCGCGACCATCGGACTTTTAAAATAAAAAGAAAGCCATTCCTGAATTCCCTTCATACCTGCCCGCTGCGCCAGGTCTAAAAACAGCGCTAAATCCAGGACGATAGGAGCTGCCAGGATGCTATCGCGACAGAGAAAATCGACTTTGATCTGCATGGGATAGCCAAGCCATCCGAAAATATCAATATTATCCCAGCCTTCTTTATTATCTCCCCGCGGGGGATAGTAATTGATTCGAACTTTATGAAAAACATCTTTATAAAGATCGGGGTAAACTTCGGGTTGAAGAATATATTGCAGCACAGAGAGTTTGCTCTCTTCTTTTGTTTTAAAAGAATCCGGATCATCGAGGACTTCCCCGTCGCGATTGCCAAGAATGTTCGTTGAAAACCAGCCGTTAAGACCGATCATTCTCGCTTTAAAACCGGGCGCTAAAATTGTTTTCATCAGGGTCTGTCCGGTTTTAAAATCTTTTCCGGCAATCGGTATATTTTTCGCACGGGCGAAATTGACCAGGGCCGGGACATCAACAGTTAAATTTGGCGCGCCATTCGCAAAGGGCACGCCGGAAGCAAGCGACGCATACGCATAAATCATGCTCGGAGCGATAGCCGGGTGATTGCTTTTCATCGCTTTTTCAAACGATTCGATTGTTTCATGCACTGGATCAGGTTTCAGAAAAACTTCAGTACTTCCACACCAAATCGTGACCAGGCGATTGAGATGATTCGATTGCTTAAAATTATGGATGTCTTCCATCAGCATTTGCGCGTAGTCATATTTTGTCTTTGCCACTTTTGTGTGGGTGCCATGAAGTTTTTTTACATAGTTATTATCGAATACAGCTTTCATCGGCTTGATCTGCTCGATGTCGGAGCGAACCTTATCCAACAGATCGTTTTGAAGCACGCCAGCATTCAATGCAGCTTGGTACATATTATCTTCAAAAATATCCCATCCGGCAAATACAAGATCATTTAATTCAGCCAACTCGATAAATTCTTTTATTTTCGGCACACGTTTTTCAGTCCTTTTCCCGAGACGAATCGTGCCCATCTGGGTCAAAGAGCCAACCGGTTTTGCAATTCCTTTTCGAATGGCGACGACCCCTGCGACAAACGTAGTTGCCACAGCTCCCATTCCCGGCAATAGAACGCCTAATTTTCCAGTTGGTTTTTCAATCTTAATCACGAGACTTCCTCCTCCACATAGTTTTCAATTTCCAAATATAGAAACATACAAAATCCGTTTTCGTTTTCAAGCATTCATTCCCTGTCATTTGCAAATGCCGGGGCAATGTTTGATTGATTTTTTTCAGCCCATTTGTATTGAATGTCACTCTTGTCCAAAATAGGATTTCTCATTTCATATTTTGGACCAATAGTGTTCGGCATAGTTTTTGATATGGAAGTCAAGCATTTTATAATTAATAAAATAAACAGTATTTAAAAATTTATTATGCTCTAGATAAAATGTTTAGTTGATTCAATATTTTTATGGACATCTCACATTAAATCGTCAAATATTTGCATAACTTTTGGGTAAATTTAAGAAAATGCGCTTCGCAACAATATTTGTGCCGAACACTACTGATTTTGGACAGCAAAATTGGAATTTTTAAAATATGTTTATCGATATACGACCAAAAGCCCTCAAAATAAGGCTATTTTCTGAGTTGACAATCCTAAACATGTCGCTTTTCTTGGACAGCAAAATGCGGTTCAGATAAATAAAAAAAGAACCTCGTTTTGAAATGTCAGCAACATTGCTTCCAAATGTTTATTTTACAAGGAACGAATTTTAAATTTAAATTATCTTGGACAGCAGTGATTGAATGTTTAATATTTTGGTTTTGCTTTATTTTGTGACGACTCAGGTTGCCAGGTTCATTGTTCCGGGTTCACGGCTAAGATCAGTCTGTGCTTCAATTATTTGAAAAGAGCTTGCTTTTTATCTATCATGAACCGGGAGCCTTTAAACCTTGAACCTGAGTAGTTATATTATGTTAAAATCTGATTTTGATTATTTACATAAACAACTTCTGGAGCGAAATTTTGGGCAGCTTTTTCGTCCATTAAACCATAGGCAACGATGATCAGCAAGTCGCCAATTTCGACCATCCGGGCAAGGGCGCCATTACAGCAAATTGTTCCGGAATCACTTTCTCCCTCGATCACATAGGTCTCGGCTCGTTCCCCGGTATTGATATTCAAGACCTGAACCCGTTCGAATGGCAAGATATTGGCAGCGTCCATCAGATGTTTATCGATAGTGATGCTGCCTTCATAATTTAAATTGGCGTCTGTTACCGTCACCCGATGTATTTTAGACTTACACATATTTACTAACATGATAAACCCACTCAGTTTATTTAAATTTTACAATTCAGGCTCGCTTTTATTTTTTACTGAAATGAATTGGTCAGCGTTATCTTTTTCAGAAATCCAAACGTCATAAACTCGCTGGATTGCGGTCAGGTTTGCAAAAACAGCCACCACAATTATTGCAACAACGAGCGTCAGCTCATGGAAATAAGTAAAAACAGCACCAGCCGCGATGAACACGACGCGTTCGGGGCGCTGCATGAAACCGACTTTGCATTGCATACCAAGCCCTTCTGCTCGAGCGCGCACATAGCTCGTCATGATTGCCCCGCCCAAACCAACGGAAACAGCCACTGCGGTAATAATCGAAAGATCAGGATTGCCGCTTTCCCAATTCAACATCGTCTGTTTAATATAATGATAAAGCAAGCCGAATGAGATGAAGACTTCTGAATAACGATCGAGTGTTGAATCATACAGCGCGCCAAATTTGGTTACCCGGTTTGTTGCGCGGGCGACTTTGCCATCCACAAAGTCAAATGCTCCAGCGACCAGCATCAGAAAACCGGCAAGCTGCAATTTGCTTTTCGCAAATAGAAAGGCTGCAACAATGCTGATCAAAAAACCTAATGTAGTGAGATGATTCGGATTCAATTTTCGTTTAATAAAAAAATTAATAATTGGAGCAAAGCCCATTAATACTATATTTTGAGCCCACCGCCATAAAAATACATTTTGAAGTTTCAAAATTTTCCTCCAAAAACATTTACTCCCGAAGCTATCGTTGCCTAACTGCCTGCGGATAATATGGTGATAGCTCGAAATGAGTCACAATAATTTGCTGCACATAAAAATTTAATTTGCTATTTTTCTTTGTTACCTTCAATGATGATTACGAACTCACCCTTAAGCTTAATAACGTTCGGACTATCAGTAATTTCTTCCAGCGTTCCCCGATAAATTTGTTCGAACTTTTTCGTCAGCTCCCGTGCAAGTGATATCCGCCGGTTTCCCAAGTGTTGTCTTAAATCATAAAGCGTTGTCATTAACTTCTTCGGCGATTCATAGAGAATAATAGTTCGGGTTTCATCCGACAACGCTTTGAGTCTCGATTGCCTGCCTTTTTTGGGGGGCAGAAAACCTTCAAAAATAAAACGATCGGTTGGCAATCCTGAAATGATCAGCGCCGGCACAAATGCTGTTGCACCGGGAATTGCTTCTATCGCAATGTCATGTCGAATCGCTTCACGCACGATATAAAATGCAGGATCAGAAATTCCCGGCGTTCCCGCATCTGAAATCACCGCGATCGATCCCCCATTCAGCAGCTTTTCGATGAGTCCCGGTGTTTTCCGTTCCTTGTTAAAATCAAAATAGCTCGTTGTCGATGTCGAGATGTTGTAGTGTTTCAATAATATGGCGGCATGTCTGGTATCTTCGGCAGCAATCAAATCGACGCTTGCTAAAATTTCCACCGCCCGATACGTGATATCCTTTAAATTGCCAATCGGCGTGCTCACCAGGTACAACGTCCCTTTTTGCATTACAGCCCGATCCATTATAGCTCGCCTTTGCCCTCAATGCCTTGATGTTCAATCTCTTTGCAGAGCAAGGATAACGTCAAATCAATCAGTCCGATTGCCTCATCCACGATCCCAGTCGTGATATTCAATGATGGTCGAAACCGAATCGAACGCTCGCCGCATTTTAAAACCAGCATATTATTCTTCCGCGCTTCTCGCATGAACTGATCACGTAGATATTCTGCCGGAAGATCGAAGGCAATGAACAATCCCTTTCCGCGAACATTCGATATCAACATTGGATACTTTTGTTGAATTTCAACTAATTGATTTTGAAAGTAACTACCGACCTTTGCCGCATTTTCAACGAGGTTTTCTTCTTCAATAATTTCTAAATAGCGCTGGCAGCGAACCATATCGACCAGGTTGGCGCCCCAGGTCGAATTGATTCGGCTGGATTCCACAAAGACATTATTCTCGACCAGGTCGATTCTTTTGCCCGCCATAATTCCACAGACCTGGGCTTTTTTGCCAAATGCGACAATATCCGGCTCAATTCCATGATGTTGATATGCCCACATCTTTCCAGAAACACCCATCCCCGATTGAACTTCATCAAAAATGAGAATAATATCATTCTCATCCGCGATGGTTCTCAGCTCCTGGAAAAATTCGGGACGGAAATGATTATCCCCGCCTTCGCCCTGAATTGGCTCAATGATAATCGCCGCAATGTCATCGAGATTGTCCTGAATTGCTCGCTTGATTTGCTGAAGACTCATCTGCTCAGCTTGTTGAACCTTTTTTAGATTCTCCTCATTTATTGGAAATATAATTTTCGGATTAATAATCCGGGGCCAATTGAACTTAGGAAAATATTTGGTCTTCCTGGGATCGGCAGTATTGGTCAAAGACAACGTATAGCCGCTCCGTCCATGAAATGCTTGCTGAAAATGAATCACCTGGGAACCACGTTCCTGGGTATAGCCTTTTTCAAAATTCAAGCGAACTTTCCAGTCAAAAGCTGTTTTGAGAGCATTTTCGACAGCAAGCGCTCCACCACTGATTAAAAATAGGTGCGGCAGGGATTCGGGCATAGCAATACGCGCAAAAGTATCGATAAACTCTGCCATCTGGATCGTATAAAAATCTGAATTTGATGGTTTATTTAGCGCGGCATTTAATAATTTTTTCTTGAACTGGGGGGTTAATAAACCAGGATGATTCAGCCCGATCGGCAATGTTGCAAAAAAGGTAAAAAAATCCAGGTACTTTCTTCCATCACGCGCATCTACTAAATAGCTGCCGTGACTTTTCTCAAGATCAACAATAATATCAAAACCATCGACTAAAATATGTTTCGAAAGAACAGGTAAAACATTCTGCGGCTCAATCATTTGCATAGATCATTCCCTTTTGGATTTTCATTTTAAAAATTAGCAGTGACATTTTGCAGCCAAATATTCTGGCATCTTCATTCAGATAAGATAAACTAAAATTGAAAATTTAAAACCTGTTAAGGTAAAAAATTTTTTGATAAAAGTCAAGATGCAAGTTCAAGCAATGCAACAATTTTTTGAAGCTTGAGTGTGCGTACTGTGAAATAAAGATGGAAGAGTTTGATAAAAATTTTGTTGATGGAACAACTCTGGAATTTCAACTGTAGCAGGACTATCTCATGATTACCATTTTTTTCGTTGCTTTATATCGATCCGAGCGAAGGCAATACAAGTAAATACCGGCTGGCAACTCCCGACAGTTAAATCTGACACGATAGAATCCTGCTTTTTGACTTGCATTCACCAGGATTGCGACCTTTCGATCCTGCAGATCATAAATTGTCAATTCAATGTTCGCTGCAATCGGCAAAGAATATTCGATCGTTGCTGCTGAATCTAAAGGGTTGGGAGAATTTTGTTGTAATTCCCATTTTGTTGGCAAAATTCTTGTGTCAGATATAATCGCAACTGTAATGACAGCAGGTTTTTCATCGAACTTTCGATTAACGAACTGAAAATTGTCCTTATACCATTGCACAAAGGGATACGCTGACTGCTGGATGTCGGATGTCATTTCTCGATTATCACTTGTCGTCTTTTTTGGCTCATGTAGCATCGCACTTTTTTTCAGCCGCTGTTTAGCGATCGCCACGACGTCAGGCTGATCCTGAAATTCACTTAAAATCTGCTGATATGCTTCATGTGCTTTTGCTTTTCCCAATTTTTCGTAGCAGAAACCAATGTGGAGCCAGGCGTTGGCTGCCAACGAACGAGAATTTGGATAATCATCAATGA
>JALOPY010000086.1 GCA_025453735.1 bacterium
GGATCCTGGGATTTATCATGGCAGCCGACACAGGTCTCCTCAGAAATCGGCGCTAAAATCGCGGCTTTGAGTTTCTGGGACTTGATTCGCTCCACACTCTGGACATGTAATTTACCAATGCCATGACAGGCTTCGCATTGGACATCTGCCATCTCAGGCGTTTCTAGATAATTATAGAATCCATTGTACTGGGCAAATCCCGTTGTATGGCATTGAGCGCATTGCACATCATCCTGTTTAGCTTTTTTTATCAATGTCTCGAATGCTCTGGCATGACGACTTTTTTGCCAGTGGAGGTATTGGTCGTTGTGACATTCTTTGCATTTTTTAGCACCAACATACATTTCCATTGTGCGGTAACGATCACGATTCAGTTCATAAGAAATATTGGCTTCCTGCTCCTTATGCTCTTTAATTATTTTTAATATTTCAGGATCATCTTTGATCTTCTCATCCAACGTGGCGACTGTTCCTTCATAATCAATAATTTTATGTTGTTGATTCAGCACCAGCCTGAGATCACCAATATATTGCCCGCGATTTCCCCCGGCAATGACCAGCGTGTTTTCAATCTTTTGAATGTCAATCCGCATAATCGGATCATGTCCCGTGATAACCACATCGATGCCCTGGACTTCTTGGATGAAATTGGTTAGCTGGGAGTAGGGGAGATGCACCAATCCAATAATGATATCGCATCGGTCTTTGATTTGAGCGAGTATGTTTTTCGCTGCATCGATGGGGTCGGTCATTACTAATTTTGGATCATTGTTGCCATAAGTAAGCTGGGCGCGGTACAGCATGACCGAGAAAATTCCCACTCGCACTTTTGGAATAAAGGTATCACCATGCTGAAATCCATTCAATTCCTTGATCATGTAGCCGGGAAAAATCAGTTCATTCCCATCAGGTTGAAAGACATTAGCGGCAAGGAATGGGAGATTGAAATTCTTTTTCAGGTTTTGCAGGTAATTAACTCCAGGCAAAAAATCGCGCTCGCCAAGACCGATGGCATCATATTTCAGGTGAGCGAGCGCTTTAAAAATATATTCACCAGTCATTGCTTCTTTTTTCCCCTGACCGGCGAGGATGTCGCCGCTATCCAGCAGCAGAATATGTTCGTGAGAAGAACGATGTTGCTTAATATAGGTAGCTCGCCGAGCTAATCCGCCGCTTCGGCTGGAGCCTCAGCCACAGGGTTCCAGGTATCCCATGAAATTGCTTGAGGAAAAAATATGAACGTTCGATGTTAAAGCAATATTTTTGTTCGTTTGCGAAAAAATGCTCAATGGGAAGATTACAACTATCAATCCTAAAACAAAAAATGAAAATCTCTGCATTGCGAAATCTCCTATCATCCATGCAAAAAAGCTGTTTCAAATTTAATTGTCAACATGAAAGAATTTAGTATATCCCATATTTCTTGCACGCTTCAAAATACGCCGCAATATTTTTCTTTCGCGTCCCTTCCCGAAAACTATCGGAGCTGCCGATGATAAAACCACCACCAGGCTTGGCAATTTCCATCGCCTGCCGAATTGTTCGGTCAATCAATTCTGGAGTGCCTTGCTGAACGACATAAATTAAATCGATATATCCTTTGATAGTTGTTTTTTCACCAATTGTTTGCTTTGCTAACATCAGGTCAAAATCACCGACTGGCGGTGGCGTGCAGGTTTCAAGAATATCCACGCCAGTATTGGCAATCAGTTCCATTGAGTCGTTCAATTTTCCATCATCATAGTAATCATAATAAGCACCATACCGATGCGTTATATCCACATGATCGTTGATGTGCGGAGCAAAAACTTCTTTGAAAATCGCTGGCGACCAACCTGCTGAAATCGAATTGAAATACCAGCTTCCGAAAATAAATTCGGCGCCGCCTTCTAACGCCGCTTTAATTTGCGCCAGTGAACGTTGGTGAAAAATATCCAATAGCTCATCAAAAAACAGGCGATCATCAAAATAATCCATCATGATGTCCTGCAGATCCCTGGCATAGCCGGCGTTATGATCCAGCGCACTGCGAACACAAACCATCAAAACTCCACGCGCTCCCAATTGATTTTGATAGTCCTGAAGAAAATTGAAATCGGTGTTGATTGGATGCAAAATGAATCGCAATGCATCGAGATCATTTTTGGTTTTCACCAGGTATTCGGTTTTAATCTGATTTGGAGAAATGCCATACTCTCTGCCTGGCGGCGGAATTTTGGTGCGATCCGAAAGTTTGCCTGCTGGCGTATAAAATGTGCGTTCAACGATGCGGCATTCATTTTCATTATATTTTTTCTGATCGACCTTCACATCGGGCAGAACATATTGATCCGGATAAATTTCGAGATAATTTGGCGTACCATCATTAACAATGAACAGCATATCCAGGTCAGGGAAATGTTTCAAATGAGTCGCCAACCTTTCATCGCCATATTGAGATTTGATATAAGCGTACATTCGTGGCGAAATAGGCACACGATCGGGTTCTTCATGTTTGACCGTTGTCAAAATTCGCTGTCGGCTCGTCATGCTATCTCAGGATGAATTTTCTGCGTTCTGTTGGATCATCAAAATAAACATCGGCTGGATCAAAATGCTCAGGATCGAAATCATCACCCAGCCAATCGATGGTTTCTTCGTATTCTTCGCTATCAGGATCGCTGAGGGTCATCAACAGATCTTCGTAGCCTGGAAAACCGCCGCAATCGTCTGGCGGACAGGCTCGTTTGCCATCAAGGCAGATTGGATATTCTGCTTTTTCATCGCGTGGCAAGATTTTTTCCAATTTAATAGTATGCTCCCAATTATCGCCAAAATCGTAAATGTAAAGGGCTTCTGGATTTTTGATTGAAAAATAATCGGCAATCTTTACATCCCAGCCAGCAAGCGCATCATCTTCCCAGTCTTCATCAGGAATACTGATCTCCACTGCTTCGCCCGTTTTTGGATCGTTCATTTCAAACTGATACAAATGCGAATCAGACCAGCCCATGGCATCCTGAATCGCCACGTGCAAATCATAGAATGAATAAGTTTCTGGCACCTGAATCCGGCGCCAAATTGATGGCGTGATACCGTCGAGTGTGATTTTGAATTGATAGACGTGGTTGCAAGGCTTTTTCATATTTTTAGCAATCTCCAAGATTTAAATTGATTTTTTAGCTGGTCAAATTGATTATTCCAAATGTAAAGAAAGATATTTAAATTCACTTATCATTTCAAAATCCTTTCGATTTTGAGTCACCAATGTCGCACCGATACGTCGGACACTCAAGGCAATTAGCACATCATTCGTTAACGCATACGCTTTTTTTAAATCATAGCCTTTTTTCATTTGAAGCTTTGCCAAAATTTTGCCAGCTTCGGAATAATCTTCTTGATTTGGAGTGACGATTTTGTTTCCAGCCTTTGCTGTTTTGATCAAATTATTGATCAGCATTTTATCATTTTTTGTAAACGCGCCTGCCAGCAATTCCATTATTACAAATGATTTCAGGATAACGTTTCTGATAAATGAATTCTTTGAATTTTCCTGTATTATAGAAGTCGATATAAATATTGGTATCAAAAATGGTTTTATGCATAGACTTCTTTTAGATTTCCTTTAGCTTAGTACTTCTTCATGTGTTTTATCATCTCGGTCATGTAGATGATATCGTCCAATATTTGATCGATTATTTCTTGCTCAGATTTGGACTCATACAATTTCTTGATTTTTTCTAATTTCAATTTGCTTATTTTCAAGTCCACATATTCTTGTAATTCCATAGTAATGCCTCGAAGTTTCTTTGTCTGAAGTTCTTTTCTATCATTTTACTAAAATATATTATTATTGTCAAGATTTTTTTTGTGGCGATTATTTGGATTTGAAAAATTCATTCCAGAATTTATCAGCGATTTCGGCTTAGCCGATCCACCAGCGAGTACACACACGGAATCACAATCAAGGTTAAAAAAGTCGAAGTCGTCAAACCGCCAACAACCACAGCGCCCAGTGGCTGCAACGCTTCGCCGCCTTCGCCCAATCCCAGCGCAATCGGGATCATTCCAAAAATAGTGGTGAGCGACGTGATGAGAATCGGTCGGAGACGGAGCGTTCCTGCTTCGATAATCGCTTCATTTTTTTCCATTCCATTGGCTCGCAATTGCAGAATAAAATCGATCAGCAGAATACCATTGTTCACCACGATTCCTACCAGCATGATCGATCCGAGTAGGGCATTCATGCTCAACGCTGCGCCGAAAATGAATAATCCCAGAAACACGCCGATCAGCGCCAGCGGAATGGTCATGGCAATGGTGAACGGATGCAGGAACGAATTGAACTGGGTTCCCATGACGACATAAACCAGAAAGATGGCAATGACCAATGCAGTCAACAGGCTTTTGAAGGAATCGGCGATGGCTTTGGATTGTCCGCCGTAAGCGATGTAATAATCAGGCGGAAGAATCATTGCTGCCAGTTTATTTTGGACTTCTGTCGTAACCTGACGCTGATTTCGACCTGCCACGTCAGCTTTGATTTCCAACACCCGCTGTTGATCGAATCGCTTGATCTCGCTGGGCGCTCGTTCCAGGGAAATCTCGGCGACGGCACGTAATGGGACGATGCTGCCTTTCATCGTGGTCAGTGGCAGATCGAGCAATTCATTTACATTTTTGATCTTGCTTTCGTCGGCGGAAACGGTGATGTCATACTCCTTGCCAAAGCTGCTCAACCGAGTGGTTGTTGCGCCCAATACCGCCAGTCGCACCGCGCCAGCGATCTGGCTGTTCGATAATCCGAGATCTGCAGCTTTTGTTCGATCGATTTTGATATTAAATTCCGACAAACCTTCCTGAAGCGTGCTATTCAAATTCACAATGCCAGGAATTTTCTTAACGATCGTGTACGCCTTTGCTCCGATCTCCTCCAACAGTGCCAGGTCATCCCCGGCGATGCGGACATTCACTGGATCTCGCTTCATCCCTTCGGTGACTTCCACCTGGCGCACCACGATACGGGTGCCTGCCAGCGAGCTATATCTGTTCCGGATCTGCTCCATAATGGTTTGGATTTCGGGCAAAAATTCTGGCTTCAAATTAATAGTGAGAGTGGCAAAATTCGATTTCAAATCGCCTCGTGCAGAAGCCACGCCAATGATCGCATAAACCTGATCAACGTCGTTGCGCTGGATAATTTCTGATTCAACTTGTTTCGCGATTGAATCGGTAAATTCCAGCTTTGTACCTTCAGCCAGGGTTAGCTCGATTCGGAATTCGCCCTGATTAATCGATGGCAATAGTTCCACGTCGAGCAATCGGGGGAAAATCATGATACTCAGGATTAAAATAATTATCGCCATCGATATCGTCATCAATCGATGTCGCAGTGCCCAGCTTAAAATTGTTCGATAGATATTCAGCAACCGATCAAAAATATTTTGCCAGGCTCGAACCAGAAAACCGAATCGTGATGTCCCGATATCGATCTGCATCAGGCGGAAACTGAGCAGCGGCACGATCGTCAGCGCGACGATGACTGAAATGGATAATGCAAACACGATGGTGAGAGCCAACTCGCCCAATAAAACGGCGAACAATCCGACTAATAGCGCTAATGGAAAAAACACCACCACAGAGGTCAATGTGGAGGAGGTAATCGCTGTTCCAACTTCACTGGTGGCATCGACGACGGTTTGGAAACGATCTTCGGAACGCCTGTCCCGCAGGTTCCGAAAGATACTTTCGATCACCACGACAGAGGAGTCCACGATCATGCCAACGCCAAGGGCCAATCCGCCCAATGAAATGGTATTGATCGACAAACCGAACCAGTCGATCAGAAAAAACGTAGCGATGATCGAGACAGGAATTGATAGCATGATGATCAGCGTGTTTCGAACACTACCCAGGAATAACAACAGAATCAGCGACGCCAGGAATGCGCCGATTGCGGCATTTTTGAGCACATTTTGAATTGATTTTTTGATGAAGAGCGACTGGTCTCGAATAATGGTAACTACGATGTCGTCGGGCAGGATTTTTTTTACAGCCTCCAATTCCTCCTTCACTTCATCGCACATCGCAACCGTATTGCCGCCGCTCTTTTCCCGAATCGCCAGACCGATCAATAATTTCCCATTGAGTCGAGTGATGGACTGCTGCTCTTTGTTTTCCAGCGCCACCTGGGCAATATCTCGTAGATAAATTGGAACACCGTTGTTCGCTGCCACGATAATGTTTTCGATATCTTCGACTTCTGCAAATTTGCCAACCGTGCGAATAAAATAATTTCGCAGCTCGCTGGTGATCTTGCCCGCAGGAACATTCATATTTTCACTGGCAAGCGCGGCATTGACCTGGGAGAGCGTCAATCCATAAGCGTAGAGTCTATCGGGATCGGCTTTAACTGCCACGTGCTGCTCATAACCGCCAAAGGTCTGCACCGTTGCCACATTTTCCAATCGTAGAAATCGATTTTTCAGTTTGGTTTCCACATAATCCCGCACCTCATTCAAATCGCGCTGCTCCGAATTGAAACCCAATTCGATCCCTGGTGGCAGGAAATCCTGGACCTGCAACACTCTCGGTTCCAGCGCCTCTCTGGGAAAACGGCTGCGGGCTTTATTGGTTCGCTCCTGGACCGCGAGCTTGGCTTCATCAAAATCAATGCCCCAGCCAAAGCGAACGATTATTTGGCACATTCCTTCCATGCAGGTTGTTTCCAGCTCTTCCACGCCATCGATGGTGCTCAATTCCTCTTCCAGCGGTTTGGCGATTTGTTCTTCCACCTCAGTTGGCGCAACGCCAGGGTAAGGCGCAATGATGATCAACGATGGCGCCACAAATTCGGGCCAGAACGAAACAGGAATATTTGAAATGGACAACAACCCGATCACGACAACACTCAACGTAATCAATATCGTCCCGACTTGTCGTTTGATGCTTAGTTCGGCAATTTTCATAGGGCTTCTTTGGAATAATTGAATACTATTGTTATTGAATCTGTCTTATACAACCTTGAACCGCGAATTTCGCTAATTCATCGAATTACACGAACTATTTTGTGATCTTAGATTGGCGAAATTAGCTTAATTCGCGAAATTAGCGGTCTAAATTTTCTTTCTCAATTTGCACTGAGGCACCATCTTCCAACAAATTCTGTCCCAAAATCACGACACGATCACCGGGCTTCAGTTCTCCCTGAACTTCAATCGTTTCATTTAGAATGACGCCAGTTTGAACACGAATCTCTTTTGCCTTACCATCATCAATCCGATACACATAACGATTGGCGCCCGTTCGAACAATGGCATCCAGCGGAACGACCTGTCCGGAATGATCGCCGATCTTCAAATAGCATCGGGCAAACATGCCTGGTTTTAGCTTCAAATTGGGATTATTGATCGTGATTTTTAACGCTGCCATGCGTGACATCCGATCAACTGTCGGATCGATCTCGGCAATTTTCCCAGCAAAACTTTCATCGGGATAAGCATCGACTGCCACAGAGACGGCAGCGCCAATTTTGATCTGGCTCAGATAAGATTCGCTCACCTTGCCGATCATATAAATAGGTTGCAGCCCGCTGATGGTGTAAACCGGCTTCTGAACTGAAACTCGCCCCCCAATATCCACCTGGTCACTGGTGAGGAAACCGTTGTTGGTCGCCTCGATTTTCACATTGGCGAATTCCATGCCAGGCAAATCCTGTCTCACCTCTGCCAGCATCAGATCCTTTCGCACCGCATCACCCAATGATACTGCTTCCGATACCACAATTCCATTCGCCCTGGGAAACACCTCGATCTGAAACGTCGGTGCAATCTCTCCCGTGATTTTGATCTGTTCCGCTATTAACATCTCCTGAACTATCGCTGTCTTCACCGTCACGGGTTCTGCTTCCGGGGTATTTTTTTGATTCGAACTATTTCTTTTTCCACAATAAAAAAATATGAAGAAGATTAATATTATCAAACCCGTTTTTTTCATCTGGTAACTCCTAATCGAAATTTACTATCTGATCGGTATAGAATATTGGGTATTAGATATTTGTCATCAGTCCTCA
>JALOPY010000690.1 GCA_025453735.1 bacterium
ATTCAAGCGGAAGCGTAAGTCTCCAACGGATAGAAACAACCCAACGGATTTTATTTTTTTTATATTATTTTTCCAAACTGATGATAAAACCTCAACGGATATTATCTCGAAAGATTATCGATGGTTGTGTTTGTATCTGTGAAAGATTCTTTTTCAAACGAAAATTAAATCAACAAACTCAAATAAAACAAATTCTAAAATCTAAAATCGTAAATCTAAAATCGAAATCATCCGTTGGGTTGTTTCTATCCGTTGGAAAAAAATATTTATCTATTTCAGATATAGCATCTTCCTCGTCTGCTTAAAATCCTTCGTCTCCAGCGCAACCAGGTACACCCCTGAACAGATTCCTTTTCCTTGATAATCTCGTTCCTCCCAATTGATCGAATGTGAGCCAGCCTGCCAGTTTTGATTATCGGCAAGCGTGGCAACCAGTCTCCCAGTCACATCAAAAATTTTTAATGATAAATGAGAGGCTCGGGGCAAATGAAATTGAATGGTTGTGCTGGAATTGAACGGATTGGGATAGTTCTGATCCAATGAAAAAATTTCAGGCATCCCGATTTGGCTTGATTTTCTGTCAACGGAGGTAGCGCCCATGAGCCAGGTTAAGGTTTTTTCGATCAGATCGGCAGCGGTGGTTTGTTTGGGACCTATAATTTTTTCGATCCCAAATGGGAGGTAAACCAGGCGGGAGCCTGTGCTCGGATTTTCATGGCGCAACCCTGCTATTGCATTGCCAGGTACATATTTGAAAATTATTTCCGCTGGGGAAATAATGTTTATGACATCAGGTGCCGTTTTTTTGCCCTCGCCAGCAGGGGTCTTGGCAAGACTCATTAGCATTCCCCCGCTAACTGGATCACCTGTTATCCCGGTAGCAACCGTGGCATTGGTGCTATCAGCAACGAACATCGCATGGAGGTAATCAGCCAGAAAGGTCGAGTCACTGGAGGAACCGCTGCCAGCTAAATCGCTACCAATATTCTGCCCACACAGCAATATTTTCCCGCCTTGATCGAGAAAGCCAGCAATGACCGATTGTTCGGCTGCTGTCAAACTGGTTTCACAATCATCGCCCGTGGACCAGATAACCGACTCATAGCTTTGTAGAAGCTGAACGGCAGGACAGCCTTTTGCCATTACTTCCCAGACCTCTGGAATCATCGATTTCGTATAACTGGTCTCATAAGATTTTCCATTATCATCATCAATCAATAATAGCCTGGGAGTTCCAATGATCACGCTAAAGCTATCGATGGTGGCATAGCTATTTTGTGCGGATATATCCAGATAAAAGGTGCTGTAATGAACGATGGCGGTGGTGCGCACCGAAAAGGTAAAAGGATTATGATCATTCGATTGATGCTGATTCCTGGTGATAGCGCCAAAATTGGATGTCATATTCCCAGGCTGAACATCGGGATCGGCAGTGCGGAGCGTTGCGGTAACGTCCAACGCATCGATCCAAAGGTTGGTCAATGTTACAGCAAGCTTCACTGTCTCCCCCGCATCGGCTCGCCCATTGTTATTGCCAGAGCTATCATTTAACTTCAGTTGGTTAAATCGAATACAAGGAGTGGTGAATTCAGAAAAAGGGAGTGGATTTAAGCTGATCACGCTAACTGGAATTGTTGAAGTATCCGAAGTTGACACAGTAAATTTAGCCCCCAGTTGTCGATCGATCTGATAATTTTTCCCTGCTGCTTGATTCTGGCTCTCCAGGTATGCCAAAAAATCTGATTCGTACTGCTTGCTCCAGTAGTGCATGGGTATCACTCGTTTGGGCTTGATGAAATCGATAAATTGCTCCGCCTGCTGAATAAATTGACTCACCCCTTCGATGGGCATGAGCAACAGGTCAATTTTCTCTGGGAATATTCGCTTGAGATAATCTCTGTTCGTCTGATTGGCGATATTCATGATGTTCGCCTGAGTATCGCCTGAATGAACCAGGGTGAGCCCTTTGTAAGTGAAAATAAAAGCACTATTATCATTGACTGATACAGAGGTTTCAGCAACCCGAACAGGTCGGATCGTTAAATCACCAATTGTGAGTGTATCAAAATCGGTTAAAACATAGCGTGCGCTGTCTGGCATTCGGGATGGATCATAATGATCTTCATGGGTGTGAGAGTAGATAATGATTTGAGGCTTTAGATTGCCAACGCCATAAATGGGACTGGGCAAACCGTAGGAATTCGATTTGCCATAGTCGGTCAAAACATAAATGCCATTATCAAAATAGAATACAAAAGAGGAATGTCCCAAATAATGGATATAGATTTGAGAGTCCTGGGCGTAAATGGAATCCCATTTTGAGCCGAATAAAAGCGATAGTAATTCATTTTATTCCTCCATAGTTTATAAATTTGTTTTTGGGATTATGACAATTAATCCTTGAAAAATATATGACTCTAAATTAAAATAATGCCCAATAGTTGAATGAGCCCAACAGATTTTAATAAAATTTTCATCTATTTCAGATATATCATCTTCCTCGTCTGCTTAAAATTCCTCGTCTCCAGCGCAACCAGGTACACACCAGAGCTGATCGTTTTGCCTTGATAATCCCGTCCCTCCCAATGGATCGAATGTGAGCCTGCCTGCCAGTTTTGATTATCGGCAAGTGTGGCGACCAGTCTGCCAGTCACATCAAAAATTTTTAATGATAAATGAGAGGCTCGAGGCAAATGAAATTGAATGGTTGTGCTGGAATTGAAGGGATTGGGATAATTTTGATCAAGCGAAAATTTTTCAGGCACGCTAAAATCGCCGTGCTGATTCATCTCAACGCCGACAGGTTTTTCCAATTTATTTCCTGCAATCCACTTTGCCTTGTCAAGAATGCCGCTATGATTATGTCCCGATTTATCGCTAATCGTCAGGCCATTGCCCTCGTTCATTTGCCAGTAGCCGATCAATCCCGCTTCATCGCCTTTCAAATAATGACTCATGTTGGACTGAATTTCCTGACTGGATCGCATCGTTTGCCAGACCCGAACCTCATCGATAGCGCCATCGAAAATAAATGGCGTCGCCCCATTGCCGATGCGCAGGTCAATGGCGATGTTATCGACAATCGCTCCAGAAAACTGCCCTGATTTTTGTGTTACTGTTTGCTCGATGCCGTTGATAAAAATTCTTGCCACGCTGCTGGCTCCATCATACGTCATTGCCACATGCTGCCATTGATTCAGGCTGATGGAATTTTCAGGCGTGCAGGCAAACCCCGCCGTTCCATTCGTCGTAGCCAACCACACAACGAGACTATGGGGATGCAGCGATCCGCCCTGCCCATTGAGCAACAACGAAATATTTTTCTTGTCCACGATCCTGCCAAATCCCATATTGGCAAGCGATCCCCAGCCGCCTGGATTGATCCAGGCTTCGAAAGTTGCTGCCGATGTCAGATTTAAAGTCGGCGTTGCAGGGCATTTTGCCATGCCTGCTTTACCATCGAAAGAAAGGGCGCTCTCGCCATCAAAAACCTGGATGTAATTTTCACGAGTGATAGTCTGTGACAGCGAATCGTTTGAAACAATGAGACGCACCGTATAGGTTCCAGGCTGCTCGTAGGAAAAAGCGGGAGTCTGCTCTTGAGCGTCGATCGTGCCGTCATTGTTGAAATCCCATTGCCATGCCGTTACAGCAGGTCTGGCAAAAGAAGAATCTTTGAATTGAACAGCGAGCGGAGCATGCCCTGTCATGGTTCTGGCGACAAAATCGGGCATCAAAAAAATATCGATACTTTCCCACCAGGTGACTTTGTGACCAAAGCGGGACGCCCCAATCACATCCATATCCCCATCGCCATCCAGGTCTTCGGGATGGGCATGGCTGGCGCCAGCGAAATTATTGGCAATGATGTGTTCGGTAAAATGCTGAGCCCCATCATTCTCCCACCAGCGAATCTGGTTGGCGGTTTCCGCTGCACTGAGGACATCGACATCGCCGTCGCCATCCAGGTCTTTGCCGAACACCGATGTCACATTCGCAAAACTATTGCAGATCGTGCGCTTGACAAAATTCCTGTTGCCGTCATTTTCCCACCAGGCGATTTCATTAGCGCCATACGCAGCGCCGAGAATATCGTGATCGCCATCGCTATCAAGGTCGGCGGCATGAACCCAATGGGCGAAAGTAAAATTGGAAGCGAGAATATGCTCGGTGAAATTTTCAGCGCCATCATTCTCCCACCAACTGATCCGATTGCTGCCCCAGACACAACCGATCACATCGAT
>JALOPY010000087.1 GCA_025453735.1 bacterium
AAAGATTTATAGGAATGAAATTCAATCTGATCCTACTCTTTAAAAGTCAATTTTAGAGTGACGATTTTCTTTTTCAATACTTGAACTTCAAGCGTGTGCTCATCAAGTATCGGAAAATTTTTGATATATTTTTCTTCCAATGTCATCTGATGGACATCTTGCAGCTTCAATCGCGTCGTAATTGTTCCACGAAGATCATCTCCGGTTGGATTATAAATCCGCAGGATCGCGGCTCCCCCCCTTCGATCTTCCGGCGATTTCAGACAGCTAAAAATAAGATTTTCTGGCTCCAAAGACAGGAAGGAAGTTTCAGGAGCCAGATCACCTGTTGCCTTGCCAATTTGAATTAATCGCATTTCATTATTATAACACAGCGCCTCTCGATAGACATGTGCTGATTCCCAATTCCCTGAATGGGGATAGAACGCCAGCCGATAGCGCTGTGCTCCCAGGCATTGCGAGCCCTTTTGATGCGAGTAATCCTGGAACGAGCTGGGCTGAATTGTATAATTGAATCCTCGAAGCAAGGTGATCGCCAGCGTCCTGTTTGTATCGTTCAAAATTTCATATTCCTTTAGCCCATCGACCAGTACGGCTGCGCCATTTTGATCATCCGAGAGATCGACGAAATGATGCAAAGGATAATCATACATCGGCTGTTCGAGCCAATCCGAAGTATCGGGACGGTCGATCGGGCGCGCAACCACGTCGAATTGTCCCTCGCCAAATGAATGTTTTGCATCAATCCCCAACGGAAACATGAATCGCAGCCGATGGCATTCGGCCGTGTTATTCAGCTTGATTTCGAATTCCACCCGACGGCTATCTTTTCTCAAAATGACTTTCAACTCAATGGGCAATTGGACTTTCTTGCCATTCTCTTTTCGATCCTCCAGCTTTGCAGGAATTTCCAAGTGATGCTGAATCGAAGTCATCGCGATCAGTGGTCCGTTCAACGCCAATCCGATTTGAGGAGCGGATTGCAGCGTATCGATGAATGGCGCAACCGGCTGATGAACCCAGGCATGACCGGCTTCGCCTTCATCAAAAAAATAACCGATGTTCAAATACGATTTTTCAGTTTCTTTATCGAAAACATCGATCGTGCCATTGTGATTGATTGATATTTTCAAATAGCGATTTTCCATGATGGGAAGATCATTTTCAATCCGGCCAATCAGATTTTCATTTTTCATGGCGAGGGTATTTGGATGAACGTGCCACGTGCGAAATCCCAGCGATGGAACATTTTTTAAATCGATGTAACCATGATAGCGCCGCATGTTAAAATACATGGGTCGGTCGATCATCTGCTCGAGCACCGGCTCTTTGTCCTGAATTTCGATCAATTGGAAATCAACATTTTGCCCGATGTTATCGACAATTTTTATATTGCCCCGATCCAGATCAGTGGGAATATCGATGAACGCTTCCACGACTTCACTTCGCAAATAAGTTGTCGGATTAATCGCGACGAAATGGATGCTCTGTTCAGGATGATTGTTTAGATCGATTCTCTGCGCAAGAAATTTGCAAGCTCGCGCGAACACGCCTCGTGAGATTTCCTGGCATTTTTTATAGCGATTCATCATGTCGTCGTGAATCTCATCGAGACCGCACCCGCCGATCGAATCATGCGCTGAATTTTGCAGCAGTAAATGCCAGGCGATATCGAGATAGTTATCTTCAACATCCATTCCCAATAATCCTGCCAGCACATTGAATGGCTCGGCATAAAATTGCAACCACTTCTCGGTCGCAAAATTCATCTGCTTCAAATACATTCGGGCTGAGGTGGTGTGCCCATAGAGATTTCCCGAGCGTCGATCGAACTGGCTGCTGCGGCGCTCGCCGCGAACCAGCGTCAATTTTTCGAAATCAGCCGCATCTTTCAATCCCTGAACATACGCTTCCAGCGTGCTATGAACGACCTCATCATCGGGCAATATTTTTTTTATGTCTTTGATAAGCTGAACGGTTTTGATATTGGGCCCGCTGGAATCGTGTCCCTCTGCCCAAAAAATATGCGGCGTGGTAAAATCATCGGCTTGATCCCGAATGATCGCTGCCACGGCTGGTGCCAAATTTTCGTGATAATACCTGTCAAGCGGCTGCAGCAGATTATAGTCTTCCTCGTTCAATTTGGAATCCGCAAAATGAAAGGGCAATCCGCCGCGGTGCCAATAATATTCGATATCCGAAATCGCTTCATTATGAATCACCGGGCGATAGATGTAAAAATAAAAATTGTAACGCGGCATGGTCGAGAAACGGGATGCCAGCACCCGCGTCCCATCAGCGCCTTCCCAGATGAACTCCGCTTTGGGGCTATCGAGACTGTTGATGCCGCGATAGAACATCACGACATCGATGCCAAATTCGGTGTAAATTTGGGGGAGTTGCGAAATCTGTCCCCAGGAAAATGGCGAATAACCGACTTTCATCACATGTCCAAATTCGGAAGCGATCCGATGACCCAAAATCAAATTTCGGATCAGCGATTCGCCGCCGACATGAAATTCATCAGGCAGGATAAACCAGGGACCGATGAGCAATCTTTTCTCTCGAACAAACTTCTGAATGATCGCTTTTTTCTCCGGTCGAATTGCCAGATAATCTTCGATAATTACGGTTTGGCTATCGAGATGAAACGCCCGATACTCTGGCTCCTGTTCCAGAATTTCTAACAGCCTGTCGATCATTTCGACCAGCATCTGTCGATTTTTCTGAAATGGGAAGCGCCACTCGCGATCCCAGTGCGTATTGGAAATGATGTGAAAAATGCGCTTGTCTTTCATTGCTGCCTGTCTAATTATATTCTAACATCTGCTTTTCCAGACATGTGGATTCTGTTTTGGTTTTGCTTGATGAATAAATTATGCTTCATCATCAGTTCCGGCAGACCGCCTTTTAAAATATGAGACGCTGCACTTAAATCATGGTGCTTCGTATCGACAAATGGCACCGCCAGGCAAAGCCCAATCCCTGCCGCACGAATGGCAATCGTCCCGCTCTCACTATCCTCGAATCCCACGACTTGATGGAATTTGTCCTTTGGAATTCCCAATTGATGCAAGGCGATGCTGTACAAATCCCGATGCGGCTTCAGGCGAATCTCGCTGGAATCCGAGGCAGTGATGAAGCCATCGTACACGTTTCGGAAATCTGAAAATTTTTCCTGAATCATTTTTTTTCGTGCTCGCGCAATCGGCCATTTTTCGACCTGGGACTGAAGCACACGAAAGACCTCTGCCAGAACGATTTCCGCTTCATAAGAAATTGATGATGTCACGACTGCTACTTTGAGCGGAAAATTTTGAAATCGAATGCCCAATTTTTTCAGATTGTTTTCAACGGTTTTGACATCGAGCTGTTTTGCAGATTCAGGGTCGCTGTTTTGAAACATCTCAAAAATTTGAGGAACCAGATGCACGACATCTTCACCCAGCCATCCCTTGATCAACGCCAAAAATTCGCCTACGCCCGGCATTGGCTCGATGAGTTGGCTGCTCGTCTTTGCCAGCAATTCGGCCGCCAGGCTTTCCCCTCTGCCAGCCTGAATCTGACTGAGGATTTCATGGTAACGCTGGTAATAAATATCGATTCCCGCCCGGACTTTGTCCGAAAACGATCGAAGCTGAAACGCATCCCCATAGTGATTCACGAGTCGTGAGATAAGCTCGTCGAAATTTCCGCAATCCCCTTCTTCAAGATGAATAATCACGGGATCTTTCAACAGCTCCTGACATCCGAGAATGATCAAATTATTTTTGACTTCCTCGACCCGTCGCTGATCTTTTCCATGAACCAGAAACCAGAGCGCGGCATAAAAATAGGATTTTTTCACAGCTTCGAATTGAATGAGCGACTCATATTTCTGAATCAAAAATTCCACATGCTTGGTCGTGCTATTGCCGATGATGTGCGGATAATCGAGCTGATGATCCAATCCATCCCAGGACTGAGGGGATATTCGATCCGTGATTTTTCTTATCATGCATTCCAGCGAATGGAGACAAAGCGATTCCGTGGTCGTCGTGGTGCCGTCCATGTCCATCACGGCTGCCACGAGCTCATCGACTGGCTCTGAAATTTTTGGCGCCAGGGGATATAATTCATAAGCCGGATGGATATAATCCGGATTTTTGATGACGGCAAATTCATTGCCTAATTCTCGAATGATCTCACATGCCGATGTGGTATTGACAAATTTTTGTTTCGGTGGCATAATTTCAATCTCGCAAAGATACAAATAAAAAGCAGCGTGGATCAGACTTGTTTATAACGAAAACAGCTCACCAGATGATCGTTCACCAGCCCAATCGCCTGCATGTGGGCATAGATGATCGTCGATCCGACAAAAGAAAAGCCTCGCTTTTTCAAATCTGTGCTGATCCGATCTGATAATTCAGTATTGGCAGGAAGCTCTGACAATGTTTTCCAGGAATTGATCACCGGTTTGAAATTAACAAAAGCCCAGATATATTTGTCGAAGCTGCCGAATTCTTGTTGAATTTCTAAAAAGCGTTTTGCATTGTTGATGGAGGATTCGATCTTTTTTCGATTGCGAATGATGCCGGCATTCGCCAATAGCTCGGCAACTTTGCCGTCATCATATTTGGCGACTTTGGCGGGATCGAAATTATCGTAAGCCTGGCGATAATTTTCTCTCCGTTTCAAAATCGTCGCCCAGCTCAAGCCCGCTTGCGCACCTTCGAGCACCAGAAATTCGAAATGTTTTCGATCATCATGAACGGGCACGCCCCATTCTTCATCGTGGTATTTGATATATGTTTCATCGATTCCAGGCCAGGGACAACGTTCCATTGTTCTTTCTCCCAACTTTGTTTATGATCTCTCTCTTGCAAATCTTATAAAAATTCAAAAAGTGAAACGGCAAACGTGAGACGTGAAACGTTAGTTCTCCCCTCTTCACGATATGAAGTCCGTTCTTGCTTCTGCCGTCTCACTTTTCACGTTTCACATTTCACTTCTCAAATCATTGCAAAAAAATCTCTTTCGTATATTGCACCGCCATAAAATGCCCGGCACCTTCGATGAGATGAGGCTGTACATTCGGAAGACGCTCGATCATAAAATTGGCTAATTGGACCGGTACAATCGTATCAGCTGTTCCATGCCAGATATGCACAGGCAATTTAATCTCTTCCAGGGAAAAACCCCAGGGCTCGGACAGAATTTTCATATCACTTACGACGCCTTTGCTCCCCTGGCGAAACGCCTCAGCCACGTCTCTTTTGAACATCTCCGCGATCAATGGCTGGTGCAACAAATTTTTATCACTTTCTGGCAAATCAGCGACCAACGCTTCAAATGCCCGATCGAATTTATTTTTTAAAAACAGGAATGCGACATTCAGCACTCCCTTCATCAATTCTGGCATCCGTTTCGCAAAACTGAATAGCCGTTTCATTTTAGGATCGATGAGGTCGAACAACTCACCTTCATGGAGTGGAGCGAGCGCACTGACCAGGGATACATGGGTTACTCTTTCCTGCATTTTATAGGCTGTTGCCAGTGCATAAGGTCCGCCACTGGAAATTCCGAATAGAGAAAATTTCTCGATTCCAAGTCCATCACAAAAAGCCCGAACATCGTTGGGCCAATCGAGCAACATCCTGTTTTTATAATAGGACGAAAGTCCGGTACCTGGACGATCTAACGCATAGATGCAAACGCCCAAATCATTCAGGATACTCAAATCGGGATTCCGCTGCAATCGCGAGCCAGGAATGCCATGGAAAAATAGCACCGGCTTTCCCTGTGGATCCCCATAAACCGCATAGCCAAGCTGTCGCCCATTAGGCAAAACGAAGACTTCATCATCGCGGATCATTGCTTTATTCATTTTTCTCTACTCGTTTTTATGCCAAATCATTTCAATACTCCAGAACTCCATTCATCAGATCATTTTTCCGGAATGAGCTTCATTTGATTCGAAAAAGCTTTCCGCACATTTTCCATCCGAAGCGGAATTTGAATATACTCCCCCTTGCGCCACAATGGTACCTGATCAACAAAATGTTCGCTTCCAATCCAGCCATCCTGTCCGCCCAAAAGAACAAAATAATTCTCATCCAGATCGCGCATCATGGCAATGAACCTGGAGTTGGCGCCGTAAAACGTATCATGCTTTTGATTGCTGATGTCGTGAGCGGTTTTCATGGCGGAATTGTAGGAACCATCGGCTGGATAATTTCCAAAACGAAATTTTCCGCCGATAATTGGGATTCGTCCGAAAATATGACTCACGTTCAAACGATGCATCTCGCCCCAGGTTTTATATTTTCGGGCATCTTTAATTGCTTTTTGAATCGCGACCTGCCATAATGATTTTAAATTATCATCGGCTTCTTTTCTCAAATCTTGCTCCAGAAAGGTATTTGCCTGTTCCGAAGAAAGCAATGATTCGGCAAAATCTTCATCATATTTTTTTGAAAAAAAATCTTTGATGAGATGAAAGACCAGCATCTGAAATGCGACAGCGCCTTTCGAATCCGCATGGTAGGTTCCATCCCACTGACGAAATGCGTTCCAAAATTCGCTGGCGCTTCGATCGGCTGGAATTCCGAAATTGAGGGAATCCATTTTTTGAACGATTAAATCTCGAAGGGATACAGCCGAAATGACTTTCACATCCACTTGAGTTTGCTTTGCAAAATCCAGATCGACTTGATTATTCTGCTGGAATAATTCAGTCAGCCGATCGACGCGATCATTCGCTGAGAAAAAATAGCCCATCGGGGGCTGATGCGCGAAGGGCCGATTATTGGCAGATACGATAAAACCCTCTGGCGGATCAACGACAAATGGAAGCTCAGTCGTTCCGATCAATCCATCCCACTGGTGCAGAGGATTATCAGGATTCAACAAAAAATCGTCGGGTTTCGCTTGCTGGCGATTCGGTATTTTCACTGCTGGCACTATGCCGATATGCCCGTCACTATCGGCATATAAAAAATTTTGTCCCGACACGCCATAGCTTTCAAAGGCATTGCGAAACTCTTGCCAATTTGTGGCTTGATTCAACCTGAAAAATGCTGAATATTCATCCGTCGCCTGATGCCCGACCCATCGCATGGCAAATATTTTTTTATTATTTTTGAAAAACGGGATGTCCGATAAAACCCGACCAGATTGGGACATTCGAATCTCAACTTGTTTATCCTTCCACCCGCGAACTTTGATTTTTTCAGTTCGGCTTTTCAAATTAGCGATCTGTTCGGCATTTAATTCATACAGATCGCTGCTGGCGCTGCGCATATTGGTTCCGCCCCAGGAAATTTTTGGATTTCGCCCCACCAGCACCATCGGCACGCCAGGGAACATAAATCCAACGACATGAAACGAGGGACATTGGTAGCCGACAATCAGCCAGGTATTGGGCAATTGCAATCCCAGATGTGGATCGGTGGCGAGAATGGCGTTTCCATTGGCCGAGCGCTTGCCAGAAACGACCACCGCGTTGCTGCCCGATTTGATTCCGGCTGAAATGAAATTCATGTCAGATTGGAAGCTTGGTGTGGATTGAAATCCCTGTTCCAGAAAGCGATTCCAGATTTCCTGCCAGTACGGTTTCTCTCGAAATTTGAGCCATTGAAACCAATTGAACCAATTGACATCGGCCGAAGCCAGGCGACCGATCGTCAAAATATCCCTCACCTGCCATGGCTCTGGCTTGATGCCAAGCAGTTTGAATTCGACAGGTTTTTCGGTCATGTTTTCTTGATAAAAATTGATGCCCGCCGCATAATTTTTCAGCCAGTCTTTTGTTTCAACAGTGAGGATTTTTTCGATGCTATCCACTGCGGCAGCCAGATTGACGATTCTCAAGGAATGATCGATCGAGGTGGCAAAAGGTCCAGCGCTTTCTGCCAACCTCCCTTCGACAACGCGACGAATCAAAGTCATCTGCCCCAATCGCAAATGCGCATGAACCATGCCGAGCAGGAAGGCGCAATCGTGATCGGTTTGAGCTTCGATAAAT
>JALOPY010000691.1 GCA_025453735.1 bacterium
TGACAGGACAGGACGGAGGAAAATTAGCGCCGATGGTGGACATCCCACTTCGAGTTCCAGCCCATGCCACACATCGGATTCAGGAATTGCATTTGCAGGTTTACCATACGCTTTGTGCGATTGTTGAGGCGCATTATTTTAAAGAAAAAAAGTAAGCAGTTGGCAGTCTTCAGTCAACAGTCGCCAGTCTTCAGTTGGCAGTCGATGATGGTTGAGCAAAAGAAATGATTGAGGATAAAATAAAAATCCGGGAGCAACTTATTCCAATCTGCAATCAGTTTCACAGCGATGGGTCGATCGTTGGTTTTACATCTGGTGCGTTTGATTTGCTTCATGCTGGCCATGTGGATTATCTGGAGCAAGCCAAATCCCAGTGCGATAAGCTCATCGTGGGCGTGAACTCCGATGCTTCGATTCGGAAATACAAAGGGCAGGATCGGCCGATCATCTCGGAAAATTTGAGATTAAAAACTGTGGCGGCTCTGGAGTCAGTCGATTTTGTGTTTCTGTTTGATGAGCGGCGGAACGCCAGAAATATTGAATTGCTCAAACCACAGATCTATTTCAAAGCAGGAGATTATGCTGAATCGCAACTGACATCAAAAGCAGTCGTGGAACAATTCGGCGGCGAAGCTCGATTAATTCCAATTGAAGAGAATATTTCGACTACCGAGATTATCACTCGGATTCGGTCTGGTAGAGATGGCGATCAGTTTATCGAGGAACAAGAACGGACAGTTCATTTGAAACGGAAGCCGCCAAAAATGCAGCCCGCTATTTTTCTCGATCGGGATGGCACCATCAATCGGGAGATCGGCTATCTCAGCGAGCCAGAGAAATTTGAGCTGCTGCCAAATGTGCTGGCAGGTTTGAAGAAAATGCAGGACATGGGCTACCGTCTGGTGATCGTGACCAACCAGGGCGGAATTGGCTTGGGATATTTCACCAAAGAAGATTTCTATCGGGTGAATAAAAAAATGCTGATTGAAATTACAGGCTGGCATCGTGCTCGATAAAATCTATTTTTGTCCCCATAGCAAAGCGGAAAACTGTCCCTGCCGCAAGCCAGAAATTGGCTTGATCTTGCGGGCGAAAGATGAATTGAATCTCGATTTGTCCCACAGTTTTTTCATCGGCGATAGCGAAATCGACATCCAGACGGGCGCCTGCGCGGGAATGAAAACGATTTTGATTGAAAGCGATCTGGTGCCCGATGCTGCTTCACTGGAGATCATGCCAGATTTTATTGTCAGAGATTTGCTTTCAGCAGCGGAAGTTATTTTGAAACAGGAAAGGGGAGTGAAGTGATGGAGTGATGGTGAATTGGAGTTATGGAGTAGTGAGTTTTTCCATCACTCCATCACTTCTGTACTCCATTAATCCAGGATATGAAAATAATGAATAAATTAGTCACATTAGAACAGCTAAATAAAATCATTGGACGAGCTCGATCTGAAGGAAAAAAATTCGCATGGACCAATGGCTGTTTCGATATTATCCATGCAGGACATGTGGATTATCTCGAACGATCCAAAGCCTATGGCGATTTCCTTGTCGTGGGTCTCAATAGCGATGCGTCAGTCAAAAAATTAAAAGGCGAGCTGCGTCCGATTTTTTCAGAACTTGATCGAGCCAAAGTGCTCTGCTCGATAGTTTATCTGGATTATGTGGTGATATTTTCTGATAAAAGCCCGATCAATATGATTGAATTGCTCCAACCAGATTATTATATCAAAGGTGGCGATTATACTATCGATACGATTGATCAGGACGAAAGAAAAGTGGTGGAGGACTATGGTGGAGAGATCGTGCTGCTGCCGATGGTGGCAGGGGTATCGAGTTCGATTATTGTGGAGAAGATTAAAAAGTTGTCTGTTATTTAAAAAAAATTTACCCAACGGATAGATGAAGCCAACGGATGAAGAAAAAATTAATATCCGTTGGGTTCAATTATCCGTTGGGAAAATAAATTCGGAAGTTTGCTTTTTTCATAGTAAGCATTGTGAAAGAAGGCTGAACGTGAGCATCATGCCCCAGTTGGCGCATGACGGTCACGTTTGTTGGTTACGAAATTATGTTGAGGTCAGCAATGCAAATTTACGAAGTGATCTGGAAAGAACAATTTGCTCTAAAAATTCAATCAAAGCACAGAATCACACTGGAAGAAGTTGAGGAAATTCTCTTTACTAAATCAATATTTAGAAAAGCAGCAAAAGGGCGAGTAAGAGGTGAAGATTTATTTGCTGCCTATGGTCAAACCGAAAGTGGCAAATATCTCATTATATTTTTCATTTACAAATTTAATAAAGCAGCGTTGCCTATTACGGCTCGACAAATGACTTTATCAGAACGGAGATATTATGAAAAAAGGAAAAAAGCACATTGATCCCATACCTGAAGAGTTTGCAAGTTATGAGGAGGCGGCAAACTTCTGGGATTCTCATGACACAACTGATTATCCTGATGATTTTGAGGATGTCGAAGTGCAAGCCAAATTTATCCATCGGTATTTTGAAGTCGAGGTCGATGAGGATGTGATGGACGCATTAATCAAACAGGCAAAAAGCCTTGGCGTTCCTGCAAGCCGAATTGCCAACAATTTATTAAGACGACAATTATTAGCAGCATCACAATAAAATTTTATGCAGGATGAATCAAAAAAATATCTCAAAAAAAATCCCTTTGCTGGTCGATTCGAAACGACCGATGAAAAACGGAACTACGTTCAAAAACTTTTCTCCTCGATTCCTTCGCACTATGATAACATGAATCGAGTCATGTCGCTGGGATTGGACATGGGCTGGCGACGGAAATCCATCAGGCTGGCAAATTTTAAACATGATGGTCTCTTGCTTGATCTGGCAACGGGCACAGGTGATATGATTTTAGCCGCCCAAAAAATTCAGCCCGAAGCGAAGTTCATTGGACTGGATTTTTGTGAGCCGCTGATGCGACTGGCGCAGCAGAAAGTAAATGGCAAATTGAACCTTGAAAAGGTAAGCTGGATTCAGGGCGATGCGCTTGCCCTGCCATTTGAAGACAATTCATTTGATGGCGCATTCACAGCCTTTGCCCTGCGCAATGTGATCAGTGTGAAACAGGTTTTCACGGAACTTTATCGGGTGATCCGTCCTGGCGGAAAAGTAGCTTCTCTGGAAATGGTTAAACAAAGTAATCCAGTTCTAAAAAAGATGTTTTCATTTTATTTT
>JALOPY010000692.1 GCA_025453735.1 bacterium
CGCATCGCGAGCTTGACGGCAACGGATACGGTGCGAGTCAAATGGATTCCTGATATCCCCCAATCCGGCTATTACAATATTTTCGTCCAGGTCCCGAAAATTGAGAATTCCGCCAGCCGGATCACGTTCAAGATTTACGATAATGGCGAACCAATAGATACCACTATTTTTATTCAGCCATTGCCAGCGCTGGATTGGGTCTATGCGGGAACCGCGAATTTGACCGCTCACGCCCAGAATTACCTGGAGATGACCGCGTGTGGCAGCGATCAAACGGGCAAAAATGTGGCGGCAGATGTGGTCAAATTTTCCGCCCTGGTTCGGGAGCGACACCTGGCAATCGATCAAAATTTTATCAACCTCGGCGCTGTCAGTCAGGATGATACCATAGCCTGGAATTTGAAAATCGAGAATCGGGGCTATAAAAATCTGACGATATACGATTGTTCATCGACAAATCAATTTGTTTCTACTATCGCAAAATTTCCGATCGAATTAGCCGGCATGAATTCAATTTCTTTGCCCCTGCAATTCTATTCACGCGATACTGGTACAGTGACTGACACATTATTCATTCAGAGCACTGATCCATTAGCGCCTAATTTTTCAATTCCGATAACAGCTAAAGTTGAAACGTTTTTTATCGTGATCGATAATGAAGATGCAAATAATTACAAAGAATTTGGTAACTGGTTCACTAGCAATGCTCAGGCGTATGGTTCTTCCAGTCGTTATGGAACATTGAATCAAATCCCCCGCGCCAGCGCGACATTTACAACGATTTTAAATATCGGCGGTGAATATGAAATTTTTGAAATCGTTCCGACCACAGTGAATGCCTCCAATCAAGCCGCGTATGTGCTGCGGGTCTCCAATGTCGTGGTGGATTCCATCGTGATCGATCAAAATGTTGGCAGTGGCGCATGGGTGTCGTTGGGGCGATATGATCTGCCCGCCGGCCAAAAAATCGAAATGAAAGTCATCGATACTGGCAAAAACACGAATCCCAATTCCGTGCTAAGGGCAGATGCCATAAAATTTTCCCTGACATCCGAAGGAGCTGCTGTTGCCGATTTTTCTGGCGGCAATCTGCCGAATGAATTTCATCTGGCGCAGAACTTTCCCAATCCGTTCAACGCCATTACGACGATTCATTTTGCTATTCCGATAGAGGCGAAGGTACGACTCTCAGTATTGAATTTATTGGGGCAGGAGATCGAGGTGCTGGTTGATGAGCATCGAATGGCCGGCAGATATTCGATGCTGTGGGATGTTGGAAGCCATGCGTCAGGAATTTATTTTTATCAATTGAAAACCTGTTTGGAATTAAATAAATATTTATTAGCGCCATCGATGGCGCTTGCATATCTTAGCCTGATGGTTCACCGTCAGGCGAGAGAGGAGGTATCGTTATGCCCTATTGGCGTCTTCATTATCATGCGGTTTGGGCGTGCAAAGAGCGACAGTCTCTTATCACGCCAGATCTGGAGCCAGATTTGTATAAATATATTTTAGGCAAAGGGATCGAATTGGGCGGAATCATGCACGCTGTTGGGGGTGTTGAGGAGCATCTGCATACGACGTTTTCATTAGCTCCCAAATATGCGCTTGCTGATTTTATCGGGAAATTAAAGGGAGCGAGTTCGCATTGGGTGACGCATGTCTTAAAGCATCCAAATCCGTTTGATTGGCAACGGGGCTATGGCGTCGTTTCGTTTGGTGATCGCAATATGGCGCAGGTTATCCATTATGTCCGGAATCAGAAGGAACATCACCACAGGCAGACCACAAATATTATATTAGAAAAATGGAGCGAGGATGATGATGGCGTGGTTTTGGTTTGGGATGATTCGAATCCGCCTCGCCCCGAGGGACGAGGCTAAGATGTGGAAGGATGCTGGAAGCATCCTACGTTGGGAAGGAACAATTTTTTAATAGCATCATTAATGATGCTTGCATATTTTAGCCTGATGGTTCACCATCAGGCGAAGAGAAGGTCTATGATTAAATCAATTCAATATATTATCATCGCTTCTTATCTTTTTATTGCTACCTTCAGCTTTGCATCTTCTTCATCAATCACGGGACAGGTTTTTGATGCGAAGACCGGCAAGCGTTTGGCTGCCACGAATATCGAAATCATGGGAACGACGATCGGGACTGCTGCGGATGACCAGGGAAATTTTATAATTCGGGATCTCCTGCCGGGACAATACAATTTGAAAATTACAAGGATCGGGTACAAGCCATCTCAAGCTATTGTGAATTTAAAACCTGATGAATCCGTTGCGTTGAAGATTTTTTTAGAGCCGACAGTAATTGAAGGGACGCGCATTACTGTAACGGCAAAAGCAGATGCCAACCAGGCGATTGCAAGAGAGACGCCGGTTTCATTTAGAAAATTATCCATCGAAGAGTTGGCGAATAATTATACAACAGGCGATCTTCCGGAACTGATACAAAATGTTCCCGGCGTCTGGACATCTTCTGCGGGAATCGGAGAATCGGAGATAACCATTCGGGGATTCGCTTCCAATAAAATTCGGGTGCTGGTGAATGATGTTCCGATTAATAATCCGGAAGATAACCAGGTTTATTGGTCTAATTGGGCGGGTTTATCCAATGCGGCTCGGTCGGTTGAAATCCAGCGAGGACCAGGATTTCTGCTGTATGGCGCAAACAATTTTGGCGGCTCGCTGCACATTCAAACAATGGGAGTGACTGCCACACCGGAGACGAATTTCCGGGTGTCGGCTGGTGTCTTCAATCGGATGGGAATTGAATCGGGACCCAATGCCGGGATGTTTTACAATCCCATCACGGATGCGTACCAAAAAATTGTAAATGCGATTAACTACACCTATTCCGCCCGATTCAATACCGGAACAAAATATAATGGATTGCTCAATGCGAGCTTCTTCTTTGAATATAAAATTGGCGATTCATACATCGTAGGTACCGATTATGATGGCTTTACCCTGGGATTGGATGCGGAAAGTGTGCTCGGCAGCCATAAACTGACCTTCAATTTTATTGTTTCGCCGCAAGCTCACAATCAGGCATTTGCCCTGCAGGATATAAATCTGCTGAAAAATCTGGGCAGAGAATATAATCGAAAAAATCATATCTGGCAGGAAAATCATTATGTCAAACCGTTCTGGGCATTAAAGCATAGCTGGCAAATCTCAGCAGAAAAGGTGTTGAATAACAATATCTTTTTTTCTTTTGGCAGAGGCGCGGATCAATCGATGACCAATGATTTATTCGATGTGAAAACCGGTAAGGTGGATTTCCAGCCCTGCACCCGCGGCGGAGATGCCCAGGCTTTCGGTTATCACGCCCAGTATTTGTACAATGAATACAATCTGCTCACAACTGATTTTATCCCTGCCAGGGGCGGTTATCCTTCGTTCTTCAGAGGCGTGGAAGTCTATAATGCGAAT
>JALOPY010000088.1 GCA_025453735.1 bacterium
AACGGAGAGGTGACTGCGTTTGATGCATCTTTCATTTTAAGAAAATATGTTGGCGCGGTTACGGAATTTCCAGTGAAGCAAGACTGGAAGCTGGTGCCCAAAGCCTTCATGCTGGATGACACCAACTGGTTTACTGCACCAGATTTTATCGAATTCAAACCTTTGGGCAGCGATCAGCTCGATCAGCATTTTTCAGCGATTGTCTATGGCGATGTCAGCGGCAATTGGGGCGAAACGAACTTGATGAAGCCTTATGCCTCTGCGAATATTAGTGTTGGCAAGATGGTCGCTTCCTCTGAAAAATCGATCAGCCTACCCTTGACGATTGAACCGACCGAAGGATTGATTTCAGGCGGTTTCGAGCTGCGCTTTGATGAATCGCAATGCAAAATCAAATCCATTCGCGCTGGCGAGATGCTCGATGGCTCACTCTTCGCCTCCTCGGTAAATCAGGGAGTGCTTCGATTTGCCTTTGCCGCTTCGTCACTAATCAAAGGAGATGGCGTTTTCGCCATGATCGAGATCGAAAAATTGAAAGATAATTCTGCACCAGCCAAATCCATCCAATTCAGTCATGTTTCGTTGAACGAGGGATCGATTCACGTGACAGTGAATGGACAGCCGTTAATCGATAATGCGAACATTCCAGCTCAGTATGCATTAAAGCAGAATTATCCCAATCCATTCAATCCAGTGACGTCGATCGCTTTTGATTTGCCACAAGAGACAAAAGTATCGATTAAAGTTTATGACGTTCTGGGACGGGAAGTGGCAAGCCTGGTCGAGAAAGTCATGCCGGCTGGTTCGCACGCGATTCAATTTGATGCGGGAATACTATCCAGCGGCGTTTACTTCTACCAGATTAAAACAAAAGATTTTACAGCGATTAAAAAGATGATCCTTCTGAAGTAATTTATCAGCGCCGGTGGAGGATGCGAAATAATATCCTCCCGCAAAAACTCAGTCTCGGGTGAATGAACCTGGTTTCTGTCAGAAACCAGGTTTATTTTCCACCTGTAACTGAGCTTTTAGATCATCCCCCCTTTTACATTAGTCTTTGAAATCAGGAGTGTGCTCATGCGAATTGTAACCACATTATTCATTGTTCTGATTCTTGTTTTCTCGATTAATTTTGTAGCCGCCCAGGACTGGCAGTGGACCCTGGCTGCAAAGCCTGATATTGACGCGGGGATTTATGGAATCAGTATGTTATCGGACGGCAAGACTGGCTGGGGAGTTGGCAGTGATTTGAAGATCGGCAGGATTCTCCACACTCAAGATGGCTGGAAAACCTGGGTGGATCAAACAGACACCACTGTCACAAAATTAAGATTCAATAGTGTTGATTTTATTGATGAGCTTCACGGCTGGGTTGTTGGTGAGACGGGAATTATTTTATACACCAAAGATGGCGGCAGCTCCTGGGCAACTCAGGGAGCAGGAGTCACCGGCAATAACCTGAACAAAGTCAGTGCCGTTGATGCCGATCATGCCTGGGCTGCGGGAGATAAAGGAACGATCATTTACACGATTGACGGCGCAACGTGGAATCTGGCTAATACAGGAATTACCAATCCGCTCTATGGCATCGATATGTACGATGCCTCTCATGGCGTTGCTGTCGGAAAAGCGGAAACCATCTTGTTGACGACAGACGGAGCCAATTGGTCGCCTGCTACAACAATTCCCAAAATTGGTGGCTATGATTTTAACGCAGTCTGCATGGCAGATCAAAATACCGCCTGGGCGGTTGGCGATGGCTTTGCTGTTATGGCGCTCAAATCGGTATTTGCCAAATCGAGCGATGGCGGAAAAACCTGGAAATTGTGGGAGCCATCCGAAATGATCATGGAAAATATGTGGGCGATCGATTTTACCAGCCCTACCAAAGGAGTCGCGGTCGGACATAAAGGCTGGGTGTTCACCACAACCGATGGAAATAGCTGGACGCCACTGCCACGCGCATTTGGCAACTCGAGTGATGCGGTCGCAATTGCGGGAGATAAAATTTGGGCAACCGGGTCCAATGGAACAATCCATTATTCCGAAGATTTTGGCGCAACGTGGTCGCTATTGCCACAGGTGATGGGACAGAATCTCTACAAAATTGCTGTCGCGGATAACAATCGAGCGATTGCCATTGGCTACGCAAGCTCAATGATGAAAACCGAAGATGGAGGTTTAACCTGGAAATCTGGATTTATTGTTGCCAATGATCGAACCGAATTGCAGCTCTGGGGCGTTGACTTTGCGACATCGGACATTGGATGGGTGGCGGGTTATGGCGGCTTTATCACCAAAACGATGGATGGCGGCAATACCTGGTCCTTGCAGGAACAATCTGTCACGTCTGAATGGCTGCGGCATATCTGGGTATTCAATGAAAATATTTTGTGGATCATTGGCTCGAAAGGAACAATTATCAAAACAGAGGATGGGGGGGCGAATTGGTCTGCTCAGGGCATCGGCGTGGCGACCAACGATTTGAAAGGCATCGATGGGCTGGATCAAAATCGCCTTGCGATTGTTGGCGACAAAAGCACTTTTCTTTATACCATTGATGGCGGACAGGCCTGGCAAAAAGCTTCCCATGACTTAACCACGGATAAGGGAATTTACGGAATTGATATGATCGACGACAGCCATGCCTGGGCCGTCGGCGCCAGCGGCGTTCTGCTTTTTTCATCAGATGCTGGCAAAACCTGGAAGAATCAAAAATCTCCGGCAACATTGGCGCTGGATGGCGTCCATTTTAAAGATGTTCAAACCGGCTGGCTCGTTGGCGACAAAGGGACGATCTTTGAAACAGTTGATGGCGGATCGAATTGGACTCGAATTGACACGACATTAACCAAGCTGTATTTGAAATCGATCGATGTCGCACCGGATGGAAAAGTTTTTGCGGCGGGATATATGGGAAATATCGTCAGATTTGGACCGCCGGCACCTTCGGCAATCCAGACAGAAGATAACGCTCCGATTCCGGAACAGTATCATCTGAGTCAAAATTATCCCAATCCATTCAATTCAGGTACCCGCATCAATTATTCTGTTCCGAAGACGTGCTATGTTTCTGTGGCAATTTACAACGTGATCGGTCAGAAGGTCGCGATGTTGGTTGATGAACAAAAATCTTCAGGCGCTCATCAAATTGCCTGGGATGCAAAGAATTTTCCCGATGGAATTTATTTCGTAAAAATGATTACGAAAGAATTTTCATCTGTCAAGAAACTCTTACTCGTGAAATAGCACAAATGAATATTTTTATTACTGGCGTCAACGGCTTCATTGGCAGCAGCCTGGCTCGATACCTGGTAAAGCGGGGGCATCAGGTAAGTGGTTCGGTGCGGGACAGCAGTGACCTTTCATTTTTAAATGACCTGCATATCAATAGTTTTACCGGGACGATCATCGACCAGGATTTCCTCGCCAGATGTTTTCAGGGGCAGGAAATTATTTTTCATGTGGCTGGTCTCGCATCTGACTGGGGCTCGAAACGTGCCTATTACCAAACCAATGTGATAGGCACGATGAATGTTGCTCAGGCAGCGCTTCGTGCGGGCGCAAAGCGTCTGGTTTTCATCAGCTCGACAGCCGTCTATGGCTTGATGGGTTATCGGTATCGCACCGAAAATGATCCTCGTCCAACGAAGAATTTTCCGTATGCTGAAACCAAACGCGAGGCTGAGGAGTGGTTAAAATCTTTCGCCAGCGAAAATAATTTCCCCGTGACTATCGTTCAGCCTGCCAATGTATTCGGTCCCAATGATCGCACTTTTTTCATCAAATTTGCCGATGGCTTGAAAAAAGGAATGGTGCGATTCATCAACCAGGGAAGCGCCTGGACCTGCCCGACCTATATCGATAATCTCACCCACGCGCTTTGGCTTGCTGCAACTCATAAAGATGCTGTCAATGAAACCTTTATTATTTCCGACGGACTGGAAATCAATTGGCGTCAATTTGTCGAAAAGATTTGCCGAGAACTGGGGGTCCCGGTGCCGCGCGTATCGCTGGGATTCCATCTGGTTTACGTCATCAGCAGCATCATTGAATGGTTCTATCGAATTCTTCCGGTCCCCAAAGAGCCGCCGATCAATCGTTATCGCATTCGCAATTTTGGAATTGACTATCATTTTTCGATTGAAAAAGCAAAACGTGTGCTCGACTTTTCTCCCCACGTGGATATTGACGAAGCAGTCGAGAGAACAGTTCAGTGGTACAAAGAATTTCGGGAGAAAAAACCATGAAAATTCAGGCAGTCGCCTCTCGCTCTGATCTAAAACGATTCATCGATTTTCCGTATCACCTCCATCGTCATACACCCAATTGGATTCCGCCTCTCAAGTTTGACCAGAAAAATATCTTTGATCCCAATAAGAATTCTGTGCTGCAACATTGTGAGTATCAATTTTTCCTTCTTTATGACAATGAAAAAATTATTGGCAGAATTGCTGCTTTTGTAAATCACGTTGCTAATGACTATTGGAAGGAAAAAATCGGATTTTTTGGGCACTACGAATGCATTGAAGATCAAAGCGCATCATCCATTCTATTGCAAACTGCCGAGGATTGGCTTCGACAGCGAGGCATAGAAAAAATGAGGGGGCAATGGAATTTTGTCTCCCAGGATATAGGCTTTATCTCCGAGGGCTTTGAAATTCCGCCCATCGTCTTATCGACCTACAATCCTCCTTACTACAACGATCAGGTTATCGCGTTTGGAATGAAAAAAGCAAAAGACCTGCTGGTTTATAGCTGCGACACCACCAAAGGCTATAAAATTCCCGATCGCTTTCTCGAATTTACTGACCGAATTGCCGAACGCTACCGAGTTACTGTTCGCCCTATCAATATGAAAAAATTGGTGGAGGACGCCAGAATCATCGTCCGGTTGACTAATGAATCCATCGGAGATAACTGGGGATTTTATCCCGTGGCTGAATCCGAGGCAGAGCAGATCGCCGCCGACTTGAAAATGATTGTCCATTCGGAAGTGATACTGATTGCTGAAATTGATGGCGTACCAATTGGCTACATTCTCACGCTGCCTGATGTAAATGTTATCTTGAAAGATTTGAAGGGCAGCTTATTTCCGTTTGGAATTTTCAAATTGCTGAGAGGGATTAAAAAATTAAGGCGCTATCGCATCTGGGCGTTAGGCATTTTGCCGCCGTATCAGAAAAAAGGGATTTCTGTTTTGATGTTTCGCCGACTGAATGATATTTTAGCCGACAAAGGCGTTTACGTCGAAGCCAATTGGGTGCTGGAAGATAATGCATTGATGAACAACGCGCTGGTGCAATTGCAGTTTGATTTGGTGAAGAAATATCGGATTTATGAAAAGGAAATTCGTCTCTAGATTAAATCACCACGGTCATGACATTTCAAGTCTTAGTTATCAGAAAATTACCGCGACAAACAAATCTTCACCACCTCTGAAAATTTTCCTGCGTTGAACTGACAAAAATATATTCCTGTTGGCAAGCTCATTTGCGTCGCGTTTAAGCGCCAGGTCACATCATTCAATTCACGCGGCAATTCACCCACCTCGATTTGATCCACCTGCTGACCCTGAAGATTGAAGATCCGAATCGCCAATGGAGCTTCCTCGTTTTTTTTAATCGAAAACGTAACAGCATCGGAAAATGGATTGGGATAAATTTTGATGATCTGAAAAGATTTCATTGGAATTGTCGGGGGCTTGATTTCTCGATTTAAAAGCAATTGATATGTCTCAGGCTTTTCTTTGAAATACACGAGCGCGGGATTGGCATATCGATCGACATTGCAGGGGATGGCAACGATGGTTTGCCCCTGATGAATATTTTTTAGCGCCAGCGCCGCTCCTGCGTTTGCCACGTAGGCATCGATTTTTTGATCATCAAAAACAATCACTCCCAGACGCCAATGTTCCTGAATCGATGTCAATAATGTTGCGCTATAGTTCGCGTCCTCCACCGGATGGAAGATGTGATAGCGAGAAGTCAAAAAGTATCCAGAACCGATTTTTTGTGCGAAGTAATCGATCAAGCTATCAGACTGAATTTTACTTTCCGGGTAGGTGGCGCCATCATGATAGGAGAAGCTTGGTCTGAAACGGCTTCCGGTAAAAAAATTCCACATCGAAAATTTCACAAATTCCGTTTCAAAATCGGTGTGATGGTTCTTGAAGAAATTATTGATCGCTTCCAGCGCCGATTCATCCGGCATGCGCTGCCAGATTTCCCGAATCGCGTCGCGTCCAAAATTTTGTTCGAGATAGAATGCGAAGATGCAGGCGCCATAGATATGCTTGAAAATGTTGGGAATCGTGTAAGACGTCGCATTCAGCGGAACCTCGGGATCGGCAAAGAAGTAGTCCATATAATAAAGATAATTATCTACCTCATCGAACACCTGATCCTCCATCCACACGGCCGAGAGCTCAAAGAAGAACGCGTCCGTTTTACGAAAGACATAGCCTAATTGAATGGCGTGAAAAAATTCATGGGCAGCCGTTACCTTGATGGCATCATCGCCCTGAATATGAAATCCCGCTCCCTCAAAATCATTATCGAATAGAATGTAGCTCGACACCTGTTGTTGCTCCCATGCCGTCGAATCCTTCATCTCAGTCACTGTAATCGCGTAGTTGACGGATAGATCGATGATATAAATCTGATAAGGCTTCGCTCCGCCCTCGAACGATGGAGGCAAATTATAATTCAGGGATTCAATTTCGACTGCATAGCTTCGTTCAAACGCAAGCGCGATTTTTTCGACCCGATCTGGCACGGCATTCCCATTCAAATCTTCTGCCGGGACCGCATCCTTGCCTGCGGTTGTGTAGCGGATAATGAATCGCTTCGTTTCGCTAATGAAACTATCTGGCAGCGTCGGTCTATCATTCATAGATTTAAAGGAAACGATATCGTGAGATGAGGAGAACAATCGACTATCTTTCAAATTCCTATTGGGTGAAATGGAGTTGATCTTTTCATTTGAAGATTCAGGAGGTTTTTGCTGGGCAAGAACGCCAACGATGATAATCGCCAGAAGAACTTCTGCAATGAATTTCGCATGTTTATGAAATTTATTTTCTGGCATCATCATACCATAAATGATCAAATAAGACAAAATAATTTGGCTGAAAGAATCAGCCGCAACACAAAACCTTTCAAAGGCTACTAAGCTTTGAAAGGTTTTGTCGAATGAATTAATCTTTCAGAACAAAAGTTACTTTCATCGTCACCCGGTACTCTACAATTTTATTCTTGTTAATGACAACCTTTTGTTCTTTGATCCAGGCGCCCTGAACTTCTTCAAGTGTTTTGCAGGCTCGATCGATGCCGATCTGGATAGCATCCTCAAAGCTTTTTGGTGAAGATGCACTGATTTCTGTTACGCGTGCGACTGACATAACATACCTCCTGATTTGAATGCGAAATTTGCATAGTTTTGCTTTAAAATTTTATCATATTATTATTAAAAAATCAAGCTGTTTTTCAAATTTTGAGTAAAAGCACACTTACAGGTGGAAAATAAACCTGGTTTCTGCCAGAAACCAGGTTTTTACACCCGAGACTGAGGTTTTACAATTTTGATCCGGCTAAAAAATTAAAAGGCAACAGTGAGGTACCTGCTGCCTTTTAACTTACTAGGATTGAAACAATGGAACAACAGAAGAGAATCTATTTGGTACGAACAAACTCGATACGTCGATTTTGAGCGCGTCCTTCAGGAGTCGCATTCGATGCCACTGGATCTTTCTTGCCATAGCCAGCCGCGGTGAGTCTCGATTGCTCAACGCCTTTGCTGACCAGGTATTGCATCACGGCTATTGCGCGGCGTTCTGATAATTTTTGATTATAGGTGGCTGAGCCGCGATCATCAGTGTAGCCTCGGACTTCAAGTGAGACGTCCTTATTGTCCACTAAACCCACGATCACTTCATCAAGGATCGCGAAAGAATCTGGCGTCAACTGGTCGCTGTTCGTCTCAAAATTTAC
>JALOPY010000089.1 GCA_025453735.1 bacterium
GATCAATTCTTTCATTGGTATTACATGGATACGTTCAGCGGACAAAGCGGGATGCCGATCTGGACAAAAGATGGCAATACGCGCAAAATTGTCGCCCTTCACATTGCCGATGCAGATAGCACGGGAAGCAACGTCGGAATTCGTTTGAATCGAGAAAAATTAGCCCAACTGGATCAGTGGCTGATGGAAGATCCCCCTCCGCCTAATTTTCCCGACCTAGTTGACGATGGACCGAAATGGTCGAGTTTCGATCGGGACACCGTCGTTCGCGGGTTCAGTCCACTTAAAATAAAGCATATCATTCGAAATATTGGCACGGCACGGTCAGCTCCTGTTACTGTTGCTTACTATGCCTCATCCGATGAAAAAATTGAATCAGGCAAAGATATCTTATTAGGAACTTTTCAACTTCCAACTTTATCGCCGTTCTATGCAACCGATGTGGAATGGACTGGAGTGTTCCCCAAGAATACGGTTTCTGGCGACTACTATATTGGCTGGCTCATTGACCCGAATAATAATCTTCTCGAATTTAACGAGGATAACAATAACGGCTTTATTCCTTCAAAACAACTCCATGTCATCGATCCGTACATCACTGTGCAACGTCCCAACGGTGGCGAGCCCTTCGCAATTGGCGAAGAAAATCTCGTGCAATGGTTCACAGCAGGCGGCAGTGGTCTGATAACCATCGATGTTTCTTATAATAATGGAGAAAGCTGGCAGAATTTGGCTACCAATTTTTCTGATTCGGGAAAATATCTGTGGAATATTCCGCGATCGCAACCTTCAGCATTTACCTGTCTGATCAGGATTACCGATACCTTCGAAAATTTAATGGACGAGAGTAATTCTGCATTCATTCTCGAAACGCGACCGACTGTTCCTGGCATTCCGCAGGACGAGGGAATGTATACTAGCAAAACAGCCACACTTTTTTCCTGGACAACTGCCGATGATCCTGAAACTGGAATATCTGGCTACCAGATCCAGGTTGGAGCCAGCCCCAATGGCAATGACCTGGCAGACACGCTCATTGACAATCAATTTGAATTCGCCGCGGCAACTCAACATAACAAAACGATTTTTGCCAGAGTACGAGCAATCAATGGTGTCGGGCTCGAAGGTCCCTGGTCGAGCTCGAGTGATGGAATTTTTGCTGATCTCACGCCTCCAATTTTGCAGGGAGGTCCGTTAGATGAAGGAAAATTCAGCGGCACCGACAGCGTTTTATTCAAATGGAATGCCGCGATTGAAGAGGAAACCGGAGTCATAATGAATTACAAGCTCCAGGTCGGGACCGCAATTGGGCTGAATGATGTTTTTGACAAGTGGATTAACCGAAGATTGGAATATACGGTTGTCGGCAAGCACGGACAGACGCTCTATGCTCGTATTCGGGCGCATAATGCCGCGATTGGGGTGAGCGACTGGTCAGATTGGAGCGATGGCATTACCATTGATTTAACGCCGCCCTCCGCGCCAGGAATTCCTGCTTCCGAAGATCTGGCGTTGAACTTTTTTGATGTGCCGTTCTTCTGGAATGAAGCGACTGAAGATATCAGCGAAGTAACTGATTATCATTTGAAAGTCATCGATGTCAACGCGGATAGCCAGGTTGTTTTTGATGAATGGATCGGCAATGTTTTCGATTTTTTGGTTCCGGCGAAAGATGGACAGGCGCTTCTCGCTTTTGTGCAAGCGAAGAACAGCGCCGGATTGATCGGTCCCTGGGCTGACGCAACAGCGCCGGTCAGTATTCAGTTGACGCCCGCTTTGCTCACGTTCATCAAAGGAAGTCGCGCATTTGAGGGTGAAGGATGGGATAATGCCATCGATAACGACATCGTCGATTGGGATGGCACGGTCACCGCGTTTACTTCTGAACAGCCCTATGCGATTTTTGGATTCCTTGGTGGCGGTGAGGGACGTGTCCAAAAAGTCAAATTGCTCACGGACACAAAAGTTGCATTCCGCAATCGCTGGGTAACCAAATTTAGAGTCCTATATTCGACAACTGGCATTGCGGATAATGATTTTATGCCATTGCTCGAGGGAACGAAAAACATCGGTGATTGGGAGGAATATTGCTTTCCTGAGCAAAACATGAAATTCATCAAGCTGATTGTTGATCAGCCAAATAGTGCCACCATCGCATATTGCCAGGTGGGAGAATTTCAGGTGTTTGGTCAGGCAATGCGCGTGGAAACTGAGAAGGCAGAGCTCCAGGTTACCCGAGGGACCGGAACAGAACCGGAAGAAAATTGGGCAAATGCCATTGATGGCGATATCGAAGGGTGGGATGGAACCGTTACCGCGATGACCGATGAGCCGCCAGCTTATGTGATCTTCAATTTTGCTGATCTATCCATTAAGAATGTGACAAAGATTCGAATGATATCAGATACCGGAGTGCGATTCGCATTCCGATGGCTCAAACGATTCCATCTTGAAGTCTCAACCACTGGCATCCAACGCGCTGATTTTTCAACTATTTTTAGCGCCGATAAAAATAATGGCGGATGGGAAAGCTTTTATTTTGATCCAGTCCCGGCAAAATACATCAAATTAGTGTTTGACAATCCTGATCCGATAGAATCAGATTACTGTCAGATCGGCGAAGTAGAAATTTTTACTCAAGCTGCGGCAGCTCCAATGGTCGCTCATTTCAGCGGACAAATGAATATTCAATCCGAGCAAACAATGATCGTGACGCTGCCGAAGTCGTTTTCCATTGAACAGAATTACCCAAATCCATTTAACCCTGAAACGACAATTCGTTATCAATTGCCCATTGATTCGAGAGTTAGCCTGACAATTCATAATCTCATGGGGCAGAAAATCGTGTCACTCGTTGCTGGAAATCGATCGGCAGGATTTCATGCTGTCACCTGGAACGGACGGGATGCCCAGGGAAGCAAAGTTCCTAGCGGCGTTTATCTCTACAATTTCAGCGCAGGAGACTTTCGTGTGACGAAAAAAATGATTTTGATTGAATAACTCATTTAAATCCTAATTGCTGCATTTAATTATTAAATGCCCTGGAGCGCATCACATATCCAGAGATGACGCTCCAGGGCATTTTTTTATCCCAACAGATTCCATCGCTCTCAGCGATGGAATCTGTCTTGGCTTTTGGCACTGTTATCCCAGAAAAGCGTCTTTTGCCTTGATTTTGAAAATATTTTTTTGTATGTTACTTCTGAAATAAAATTTTACAAGATGAGTAACTCATCTAATGATAGTTTGAAATTCCTGTGCTAATTACCGGAGATATTTTTTTTTATGGTTTATAGAATTCTTGTGATAAATCCCGGCTCGACCTCTACTAAAGTTGCTTTCTTTGAAAATGAAACGCCTCGCTTTGAAGAAAAAATTAATCATCCAATCGAACAATTAAAACAATTTCCCAATTTATGGGATCAATTTGAGTTGCGCAAAAATGATATATTAGAATTTTTGGCTCGCTATCAAATCTCACTTCAGGTGCTTTCAGCTGTTGTGGGACGAGGCGGACTGCTAAAGCCGATTCCAGGTGGCACGTATGGGGTCAACGATGCCATGATTATCGATGCCCGAAAAGGGATCCAGGGCGAACATGCATCCAACCTGGGGTGCGCATTAGCCAGGTCTATCGCTGATCAGGCAGGCGTCTCTTCGTACACAGTCGATCCCGTCGCTGTCGATGAATTTGAGCCGCTGGCTCGATTTTCCGGGCATCCGCTCATTCAGCGAAAAACAATTTCTCATGCCTTGAATATCCATTCAGTCGGAAGGATGGCGGCTGAAAAATTAGGCATCGATCTCCTGAAAACGAATTTCATTGTTGCCCATCTTGGAGGAGGAATTTCCATCTGTCCCTTGAAAGGCGGTCAGATTATTGATGTGAACGATGCGTCGTCATCCGGACCTTTTTCTCCGGAACGGACCGGCAGCTTGCCGCTCCAGCAGTTTATTGATTTATGTTTTTCTGGCAAATATTCCGAACGGCAAATGCGAAAGCTGATCATGGGAGAAGGTGGATTAATTGCCTATTTGAAAACAAATAATGCGGAAGAAGTTGAGAGAAGAATCCGAGAGGGCGATGATGAAGCAAAGATGGTGTACGAAGCCATGGCATACCAGATTGCGAAAGAAATCGGAGCGATGGCGACGGTAGTCAAAGGCGATGTGAGAGCCATCGTCATCAGCGGCGGACTTGCCCAATCGAAAATGTTGATTGACTGGATCAAAGAACGAGTTAAGTTTATTGCAGAAGTTCTTGTTTTGCCCGGTGAATTTGAAATGGAAGCGCTGGTGAATGGCGTATTGCGAGTCTTGCGAGGACAAGAGGAAGCAAAAACTTATTAGAAGTGAAACGTGAAACGCCAGATGTGAAACGGCAGATGGCAGATGTGAGACTTGAAACATGATACTGTTTGATCGCCGAAGTTTTAGTCTCACATTTCACGCTTGACGTTTCACGTCTCACGTTTCACATTTGAAAATAAAATGAGGATAGATATGGAAAAAACAATATTATCAGGAAATGAAGCGATTGCGCGTGGATTTTATGAAGCCGGGGGACTGTTTGCATCCGCATATCCTGGAACACCCAGCACTGAGATTTTAGAGAATATTGGTCAATACGCTGAAATTCAAGCCCAATGGGCGCCCAATGAAAAAGTCGCGCTTGAGGTCGCGGCTGGTGCAGCTTTGGGCGGCGCTCGCTCTCTAGCGGCGATGAAGCATGTCGGCTTGAATGTGGCTGCTGATCCGCTCTTTTCAATGTCATACCAGGGCGTGAATGCTGGAATCGTGATCGTCTCAGCTGATGATCCGTCCATGCATTCATCCCAGAATGAGCAGGACAATCGCTGGTATGCCCGATCTGCCAAAATACCCATGCTGGAGCCATCGGATAGCCAGGAGGCAAAACAGTTTACGATAGCCGCACTGGAAATCAGTGAACAGTTTGATACACCGGTTTTATTGCGCACGACCACAAGAGTGAATCATTCAAAAAGCATTGTTTTATTAAACGAGCGTGCGGCAATTGAAAGCAAAGAATACAAAAAAGATTTCGCGAAAAATGTATTGCTCCCCACCAATGCCAGAAAAAAGCATGTTTTCGTCGAACAACGGCTGAAAAATTTGGAAGAGTTTGCCAATGACTGCCAGTGGAATCGAATCGAGTGGGGGGAGAAATCATTGGGAATTATCACCAGCGGAATTTCATATCAATATGTCAAGGAAGTGTTCCCGCACGCGTCGATTTTGAAGCTCGGATTATCGCATCCCCTTCCCAAAAAATTGATCAGGGAATTCGCCGATCAGGTTGAAAAACTTGTCGTCATCGAGGAGCTTGATCCATTTCTGGAAGAACAGATCGCAGCAATGGGAATTCTCGTCGAGGGGAAAAATCGCCTGCCCAATATTGGCGAATTGAACTCCGACATTATTTCAGAAGCCTTTGGCCTGAAATCATCAGCAGGAGCGTCAGTGTTGAACGACGTTCCAATTCCGCCGCGACCGCCAGTGCTATGTCCCGGCTGCTCACATCGTGGAATATTTTATGCTATGAAACGATTAAAATTGACCGTGATGGGCGACATTGGATGTTACACGTTAGCTGCAATTCCGCCGCTGGAAATCATGGATACCTGCATCTGCATGGGCGCCAGCATCGGCTATGCCGAGGGAGTCGAAAAAGCATCGGGCGAGAAATTGAAGGGCAAGCTCATCGGTGTCATTGGCGATTCCACGTTCTATCACTCCGGAATTACCGGCTTGATCGATATCGTTTATAACCAGGCCAAAACAAAAATCTGCATCCTGGATAACCAGATCACTGCTATGACCGGGCACCAGGAAAACCCCAGTTCTGGGTTGACGCTGAAAAAGGCGCCAACCAACAAAGTTGATCTGGAAGCGCTTTGCCGTGCAATGGGCATCAAACGAGTCGTGAAAGTGGATCCATATAAAATCAATGAAACGATTGCAACTTTGAAAGCAGAGATGGCGGCAGATGAGCCCTCGGTGATCATCGCGGATGCGCCATGTATCATTCGTGCTCGAAAGGTTTTCAGCGAGCCGTATTTCGTCGATCCGGAGAAATGTATTATGTGCGGCATGTGCCACAAAGTCGGCTGTCCCGCCATCGAAAAAGATGAAAACGGGAAGACCAAAATCAATGAATTGCTCTGCATTGGATGCGATATTTGTCGCCAGGTCTGCAAGCCCCAGGCGATTCAGAAACCGGTTGGGTAATACTGTTGGCGTGATGGGCGTAGAGACGATTCATGAATCGTCTCTACGGTGTTTTAATTTGATCAAGGGTTCATCGAAATATTTGGTTTTAAAATGATGAGGAAAAATTAATGCAAAATTTAAAATATGCCGTGACTCAAAAACATCCTGTGATCAATGTTTTGATGAGCGGCGTTGGCGGACAGGGGGTGCTTGTTGCCAGTGATATTCTGGTGCTCGTTGCCATGCACGCGGAACTCGATGCGAAGAAAAGCGAAGTTCATGGCATGGCACAGCGAGGCGGCAGCGTGGTGAGCCAGGTGCGATATGGGAAAAAAATATTTTCGCCCCTGATTGAAATGGGGACAGCCGATGTCATTCTTGCATTTGAAAAGCTGGAAGCGATTCGCTACCTGGATTTTTTAAAGCCCAATGGCATCGTTCTCATTAACGAGCAGCAAATCACCCCGCTTTCTGTATTCTCCGCCAATATCCCATATCCTCAAAATATCGAGGAGCTCTGCCGGAAGAAAACCGAACACGTGGTGCTGATCCACGGGATCAAAATCGCGGAAGCTGTGGGCAATCCCCGCACTATCAATTCAGTCCTGTTAGGCGCACTCTCCAATTTTCTGGAGTTTGATGAACATCATTGGATGAAGGCGATTGCAGAGCGGGTACCGCCGAAAACTATCGAATTGAATCGGCAAGCGTTTGAGGCGGGGCGGTTAGGTAATGAGTCAATTGGGTAATTTGGAATTGGGTATTCGGGATTCCATCATTCCAATATTCCAACATTCCATTATTCCGTTATTCTGTGTTAAAAAGCAGCAATCAACAAATCCATATTCAAAAAGGAAACCGAAACAATGATTCAAAATTTCGATCAACTCCTGGAACAAGCAAAGAAGATCAGTGAGCGAGCAGCACGACCGGTGAAAGTTGTCGTGGCGGCTGGCAATGATAACGCTGCGCTGGAAGCGATTTGGGATGCGAAACAGATTAAGTTGGCGGATGGGCTGCTGGTTGGGAATAAGGATTCGATTTTGAAAACGCTGGATCAGTTAAATATTGGACGAAATGAATTTGAAATTATTGAAGCGAATGAAGAAATCGAGATTTGTCGAAGAACGTTACAAGCAATCCATGACGGCGAAGCAGAGATCATTTTGAAAGGCAAAGTGAAAACCGCAACGCTGTTGAAAGCGGTCATGGATGCCGAACATGGCTTGCGCACCGGGCGATTGATCAGCGATGCGTTCGTATTTGAATGGCTGGATCGTCCCGATCCCAATAAATTAATGATCATCACCGATGGCGGCTTCAATCTTGCCCCGGACTTAAATCAGAAAATTCACATTCTTGAAAACGCGGTTCAGGTGATGCACGCATTAGGAAATCCGAATCCCAAAGTGGCAGTGGTTTCGGCAGTGGAAACTGTAAATCCGTCATTGCAGTCAACTGTGGATGCGGCGATCCTGGCAAAGATGAACGAACGGGGACAAATCAATGGGTGCATCGTGGATGGACCATTGGCATTGGATAATGCTATTTCGCTGGAGTCGGCGCAACAAAAAGGGATTCAATCCCCGGTGGCTGGCAAAGCCGATATTCTTCTGTTTCCCAATATCGAGTCCGCTAATCTCACTGCCAAAGGCACGACCTATTTCGCTAATTTGAGATTGGCTCACGCCACCATGGGTGCCAGAGC
>JALOPY010000090.1 GCA_025453735.1 bacterium
ATGTATTGATGGACTGAAAGGTCTTCCTGAGGCAATAAATGCTGTATATCCTCAGACTCATATACAACTGTGCATTGTCCACATGATCCGCAATTCAACAAAGTTCGTTTCATACAAAGAAAGAAAATCTATCTGTGCTGATTTAAAACAAATATATTCTGCCTCATCAGAAAAACAGGGTCTCGAAGCCCTGGCAGATTTTACAGAGAAGTGGGATGCCAAGTATCCAATGATCTCAAAGTCATGGAAAAACAACTGGGCAAATCTGAGTGAGTTTTACGCGTATCCGCCGGATATCCGCAGAATTATTTATACCACGAACTCGATAGAATCACTCAATTTCAGTTTAAGGAAAGTCACAAAAAATCGTGCAGCTTTCCCGAATGATGATGCGATCCTTAAAATTATGTATTTGGCCTTGACAAATGCTTCAAAAAAATGGACGATGCCAATAAGAGATTGGGGTGCCGCCTTGAATCAATTTGCGGTTTACTTTGAGGACAGGGTTTCGATGTGATCAAAGGCCATTTACACAAAAATTCTGACAAGCTCTATCGTCAAGCTGTTTTTGAGCTATCTCAAAAGGATTCGATTTGGACATTTTATTGCCATCTTTGGTAATCACGCCCTGGTGAATAAGACGAGTGAACGGTTCATCAAATTCAATCAGTTTCAAATCAAAGAGCACTTTAGTGAAAAATCTCGCATACAGGAGATGCATGACCGCATGTTCGGCGCCGCCCACGTATTGATCCACTGGCAACCAATTTTTGACCACGGCTTTGTCAAACGCATTTGTGTCAATCTCAGGATTGGGGAAGCGCAAAAAATACCAGGATGAGCAGACAAAGGTATCCATCGTATCGACTTCTCGTTTAGCTGGTTTGCCGCATTGCGGACAGTTCGTATTGACGAAATCAGGATTGGTCGTCAATGGCGATTCTCCCGCGCCAGTAAATTTGACTTCTTTGGGCAATAAAACCGGCAGTTCTTTTTCCGGAACCGGAACTTCACCGCAATCAGGACAATAGACGATCGGAATCGGTGCGCCCCAATAGCGCTGACGGGAAATCAGCCAATCGCGCAGTTTAAAATTTACCTTCCTCTCCCCTATTTCATTTTGGCGGAGAAATTCAATGACCTTGCCAATGCCGTCGGTCGAAGGTGTGCCATCGAACTTTCCGGAGTTGATCATGATTCCTGGATCAACATGAGCCTCAGCTAATTCGCCATGTGCAGTTCCATCGGGACTAATCACTTCACGAATTGACAAAGCATACTTTTTAGCAAATGCAAAGTCACGGGAATCGTGACCCGGAACTGCCATGACACAGCCTGTGCCATACGATAACAGCACGTAATCAGCAATCCAGATTGGCACTTGTTCATTGTTCACTGGATTGATAACATACGCGCCGATAAACACCCCAGTTTTTTCTCGCTCCGTGGAAGTTCGATCGATATCAGTCGCTTTGCGGGCGTATTCAATATATTGTTCGACTTTTGCTTTCTGCTCGGATGAAGTCAATTCTTTCACCAAGGGATGCTCAGGCGCCAGAACCATGTAGGTAACTCCCCACAGCGTATCGGGCCTGGTGGTAAAGACTTCAATCACTTTATCAGACTTGGCAACTTTAAATTTGATTTGAGCGCCTTCACTGCGACCGATCCAGTTCTTTTGCATGCTAATTGTTTTTTCAGGCCAAGCAATCCGATTATGTCCCTCTAACAATCGCTCGGCATAATCGGTAATTTTGAAAAACCATTGCACCAGGTCTTTATGGGTGACTTCGGTTTCACAACGCTCACATTGTCCATCGACCACTTGCTCATTCGCCAGCACCGTCTTACAGTTCGGGCACCAATTGACCGGCGCTTTTTTGCGGTACGCCAGTCCGTTTTTATATAATTGCAGAAAAAACCATTGCGTCCATTTATAATATTTCGGCTCGCTGGTGTTGATCTCTTTGCTCCAGTCGTACATTGCGCCAATGGCTTTTAATTGCTGACGGATATAATTGATATTCTCTGCAGTGCTGATGGCGGGATGAATGCCTTTTTTGATCGCGGCGTTTTCAGCCGGCAATCCAAAAGCATCGTACCCCATTGGCTCGAGCACATTGTAGCCTTGCATCCGCTTGAATCGTGCCCAGGTATCTGTAGGTCCATAATTATACCAGTGCCCGATGTGCAATTTATCTCCGGATGGATAGATAAACATGACCAGGCAATAAAGCTTCTTTGCAATATCAGACATGTTTGCCTGGTAAATTTTTGTATCTTCCCAACGCTTCTGCCATTTCTGTTCTATTTCTGAAAATGGATATGCACTCATGATATCTCCTATATACTAAAATTAAGGCGTTCTAAGAATCAATTCTTTATTTGAGTTGAAAATTTAATGGGATTGTCATTCATCGGATTAACAGACTATCATCAAGGACAATAAGCCATGATAGCCCTAATTATAGAGCGAGGATTAAGCTCAGCCTGCAAGAAAATATTTGAAGGATTACACTTTGGTTTTTTAAAATTGCGCTAAAAAAGGAATATTTCATGATTAGCCAGACGTTAATTATTCTTTCATACGCCATTAATTGAAGCTGAATATATGAATTTTTTTTTTATCAGTCAAGAAAATTATCGCGTTTTATCAAAATTATACTGAACTATGAATGGCCTGGTTGAAAATTATCTTTGCAAAAGTTATGGTTTAATACTGATTCCATCGCTGCTAGCGATGGAATCAGTATGACTTATTACACTGACAAGTTAAATCCAAACGACTGTAACGTTTGCCTGTCTTGTCAATTCTCATTTTTTTTCACAATGTCATAAATTCTGGCATCCACAAATACCTGGTACAAATCACGATCGATTTTGCCATCGTTGACTTCCCATTGCAAAATTTGCAATGCTTTTTCAACTGGGACCGCACGTTTATAAGGCCGATCCCAGGCTGTCAACGCATCATAGATGTCAGCAATTGCCATCATTTTCGATTCAATGGGAATCTGATCACTGTTGAGACCGAGGGGATAGCCGCTGCCGTCTAATTTTTCATGATGGGCATGAGCGATTTGAGGCACATGTTTAAGTTCAGATGTCCAGGGAATCTTGCTTAAAAAATTGAATGTATGATTGACATGAGATTCAATTTCGATTCGTTCTTCCTGACTTAGACTTCCTTTGGGGATCGAGAGTGCTTCAATTTCCCGACTTTTGAGCAACCGCTCCGGTCGTCCATTTTCTTCAAAAACAATCTCACTGATTTGCTCCAATAGTTGAATATCATCTCGCTTCATCACCGAAGGTTCATTCAGCGCATAGATCAATTGCAGATAGCGATCAAGATCAGCGATTTTCTCCTGGGCTTTTTGGTCCCATAAGGAAATCTGGACGAGCGCTATTTTTTTATCAACCTGCAACAGCGTGTTGATCTTCTCTTGCGTGTAATCCAATTGAGTTGCTTTTTTCAAAATTTGAAACCGGTTTTTCACGGCATCCAGCTCATGGGGAAACAGCTTTTTTGCCTTTACCAGAACATCTTCTCTCACGCCTATTTTTCCAAAGTCGTGAAGCAATGCTGCATACTTGATCTGCTGCACCTGTTCCCGGGAAAACTTAATGTTCCTGAAAATTCCAGAATCAATGCTATCAACTTTTTCAGCGATTGCAGTGGTTAAAGCAGCGACTCGCTCCGAGTGTCCGAAAGTCGTTGGGTCCCTTTGTTCAATCGCCAGCACCGACGCCCGAATGAATCCTTCGAAAAGCTCCTTTATATCTTCATACAGCCGATTGTTTTCGATCGAAATCGCAGCCTGACTGGCAAGTGAGCTGGCTAAATCGACACATTTCGTGTCAAATGGGATAACCTGGAGATCGATATCAGCAGTCGAAGACAGCCGTGCATCCCAATTTTTCTTGCGGTTAATTAACTGTAAAACTCCGATAATCTCATCCTTGTGGTTTTTCATTGGAATAACCAGCATCGATTTTGTCCGATAGCCAGTTGAATGATCAAAACTGCGATTGTGACTGAATTGAGAATCCGCTGATAATGTATAAACATCTGAGATATTCAAAAAATTATTTGTTAATGCCACATATCCTGCAACGCTTTTCTTTTCGATGGGCATCACCGATTCTTTGAAGCTAATTTTAACGGAATCATTCTGAGCCAGCTTAAAACGCAATTGCTTGTTTGCAAAGTAATTTTTCGCGTCTTCCTCTACGTCGCTTTTTATCTCAACAAGGTAAAGACTGCCGGCATCGGAATTCGTAATTTCACGGCTTTTGTTCAAAATCATGTCAAGCAACGCTTCCGGATCACGCTCGGCTGAGAGCGCAATGCCAATTTCATTTAGCTGCCGCAATTCCTGATTTTGGGACTGTAGCTTCTGCTTTAATTGATAGACTTCATTTTGATTTAAGAGATGCTTCCTGGCATTTATCAACGCTAACGCTGCTTGTGTCGCATCAAGCGGTAGCTGTAAAAAATTGATAAAAAATGGTGGATTCCCATCATTAAATTTATTTAAAAAAGCAGCAGTATCGTTGCTTATTACAATTAGGCTAAGCTGGTCGTTAAAAATATTTTCTTTGTTTGATTTTAATTGGTTTGCAATCCAGTCAACATTTTTTTCATCACAGAGCAATATTGAATTGGGAAGATCGGATAAAATTTTTGATAGCTCCTCGTATTTGCTGAGATATCGCAAATCGAAATGGGAATTTAGCTTCTCAGTCACTGTTGCGATTACCGGATCAAATACTTCGCTGAGATAAATCAAGGGTGTCATTTGGTGCTGCATTCGGTTCTCCTTCACAATGATGAATATCACAGATGTTCTTTTAAAACCAATCGTATGTGAGAAGTGCTGTGAACATTGAATTTTTCTGTTCAATATAAAAATATTTGAATTGAATAGCAAGTGATTTTTGGAATGAGAATGGTTTACCAGGCATTTCAATAACCGCTTTTTTCAATTTATCTTTATTCTACATCATAAGAATCAATAAATAACATAAGGTCTATGTTTGAATTTTAAAATATAGAATTACAAAAATGTGTAACACGATTTTCACTTGACAATATAATTTTATATCCATATATTTAGCCTGAAAATCAAAGCAACAGGCTTTCTAGCTGGAGGAATGTTTCGAATGAAATTTCAGAAGTTCGTGCTGTTTTTATTGACCTGTTTTGTGATTCTTCTCATCATCTCCTGCAATAAAAATGATAGTGAAAAACAGACAGCAACAACAAAACAAGAGATCGATCCCACGAAACCAGAATCTGGTGGGACACTGGTGCGAGCGCTGAGCGGCGAGCCAGTGTCATTGCAGCCGCTTTATGGTTATAGCGATGGTGCGTCGTGTGAAATTATCATTCATCTTTTTCCCCCTCTTGTCAGAAATCTTGAAGACCCTGACAATCCAGGCACTGCAAAATTAACTCCAGTATTGGCAGAAAAATGGGATTTTTCTGAAAATGGCAAAGAGCTTACTTTCAAGCTCAGAGAAGGAGTACATTGGGGTGACGGTGTGGAAGTCACGACCGATGACGTCATTTTTACCTATTTAAAAGCCATCGATCCAAGCACGAAAACAATTGTCCACTATGCGTTCAGTCGCATCGATACGGTCGTTGCAATCGACAGGTACCACTTTAAAGTGTACTACAAAGAACCATTTATTTATGCTGTCAATCGTTGGGACATTGGATTATTGCCGAAGCATATTTTGGATGGAAAGGATATCAATACCGATGAGTTTAATCGCCGTCCTGTGAGCTATGGCATGTATAAGTTTCATAGCTGGACGAGCAATGAACAGGTTGTCATTGTGGCGAATGAAAATAGCTATTGGGGACGCCCCTACCTGGATCGTATGATCTTTCGAATCATTCCGGAAATGGCTGTACAAGTTCTCGAATTGAAAGCAGGAAATTTAGATCTGGTGACCCGTCTTCATACCAGTCAATTTGTGCGAGATCTGGTCGGTTCGGAAGTCGATCAGAAACTGAATAAATATACTTACAAAGATAATTTCATGTATGGCTTGACTTTCAACTTGAAAAATTCGCTATTTCATGATCGGCGCATTCGGCAGGCGATACATTATGCAATTGACAAGCAAAGCATTATCGACGGGGTGCAATATGGCATGGGCAGACCTTGTTGGGGACCCATTCCACCAGAGTCATGGGCTTACAATCCCAATATTAAAAAATACCCATTTGATCTCCAACAAGCAATTGAACTGCTCCGTGAAACAGGTTGGATTGATAGCGACAATGATGGCGTGCTTGATAAAAATAGTGAAGAGTTCGAATTTACCATGCTCTCTCCACAAAACGAAGCCATCCAACAGATCGTCACCATCGTTCAGCAACAACTTAAGCAAGTCGGAATCCGAATGAAAATTAAAGTTGTCGAATGGAGCGTTTATCTCAATACCTTTATTGCAAACCGCAATTTTGATATGTGCGTCACCCGGGGTGGGCTTGGCGTGCTCGACCCGGATTTGACCTTTGAATTTCATTCCAGCCAAATCCATGACACGGAATATAATTGGGCAACTTATATCAATCCGGAACTGGATAAATTAATTGAAAATGCATTAAAAACTTTTGATCGGGAAGAACAAAAGCGCTATTTTGATCGAGCCCAGGAGATTCTTGCGGAAGATCTTCCAGTGATTCATTTGTTTTTACGGGATAGCATGTTCGCCACCAACAAACGCGTTCAGGGTGTAAGACCGTTTCCTTCACCCCTAAGTTTTGACTATAATCTCGACTGGTGGTGGATACCGAAAGCTTTTCAACGCCAGATACAATAACTTATAGAACATAGGATACAAATCGAAGATGCGCTGTTTTTTTTTACCTGTCCGCCATTTTTTTTTAGGCGGAGAGCATTGATTAATGAAGTAATTCCCCCACAATGAGAATCAGAGGAAGCAGAGTTTAAACGGAGTTTTATAAACACAAAAAAAATCTCCGTAAGTCTCTGTTTACTCCGTGGCTCCTTGTAAGGTTTTTTTTATAATATTTTTGATACAACTTTCTAAATTCCTGTACAACAAATTAAATTACATCTATGAAAAGAAAAATATCATTAATTTTTTACGTGCTGCTGCAAATTTTAGTGATCTGCCCGGCAGCAATCGGGCAAAGCCTTGTCTTCCATTCGAAGGTCGCGGGATTTGACCTGGGAAGTCAACTCACGTTTGATTTGTACAAGCCGTTTGCTTCGCTCTATTTAAATATCAAACGTTATCAGAAGCCTGTTGTTTTGACACAAGGGAATGAAGCCGAGATTTATAGCAGATTGGGGCGGCAATTATTGCTGCCAAAATATGTGCTATTTCAGATTACCGGCTATCCATTATCAGCGATTAGCAGCTTTTACGAAACTGATCGCTATGGCTCGTATCAAAAATTTACTTTTTTTGATGACATCAATATTCTGAGATCGATTGGCGCGGGATTTGAAGAGCCGTATGCCTTTTCATTGTTACTGGGAAATGTTCTTTTGCTCGCGTATTCCGATGGCAATGAAACAAAGTTGAAGCAATCGGGTTCGGCCCTGGCTGGTTTTTTGATTACGCATGGGCGGCACCAGATTTATAATAATATTTACCTTCACGATGCATGGTATCAAATTGAATTGATGCTGACGGGAAATTTGAAAGAACCCAATCAGCGCCGCATCTCCTGGAATTTTCGGATCGGAGCCAAGCTTCATCAAAACGATTTCATTAGAGATACCATCACGATGGCGATTGAAAGAAGTCACACGGATTGGCAGTTCACAGGATGGTCACTTGCTAAAAATAGCGTCTTGAAATATGCTGCCCATTTTCCATCCCCTACTCCGACAAACAGATTTCCATCGACGTCACAGCTATTTACGTTT
>JALOPY010000693.1 GCA_025453735.1 bacterium
TCCGATTTCTTTGGTACGTTTTAATGAGCGGGCAATGGATAAGATGATATAATTAAAGCAAGCTAAAAATGTGATGATAATGGCTAAAAACGGGATAAAAATGATATCGAAACTGTGCTTGGTTCCGGGCATCTTATTCGCCAGATTCATTCCCAGATTGATTTCCAATAGCGGCTGAAGCTTCAATCCCAGCCTGGCATTCGCTGGTTCTGGGAAAATTGAATTCGTGATCTGAGGAAGTTGTTTTGCAAGCAGCGACAAATCAGTTTTCTGGTTTAGAAGAACATACGTATAATATCGGCTAAAAGACGACCAGCTATTCATATCGGTATCAAAAATACCGCTGCGCTCCAGAGCGGAAACAGTGGCAAACGAAGCTAAAGCTTCAAATCGAAACTGTGATTTCTGATCTGATTTTTTTAAAACACCAGTGACCGTAAAATCACCCAGTTTTTCAATGGTCAGCGTTTTATTGATCGGATCATCAGTCCCGAAAAATTTATGAGCGATTTCCTCAGATAATATGATTGAGTAGGGCTTATTCAAAGCCGATGCTGGATCACCGTTTTTCAACTCATAACTGAAAATATGAAAAAAAGATGGCTCAGCGTACAGACCGCTGATGGGGATTGCCGTGCCTCCATAGAGAACATCTCCCCACATCCATCGTAATCTTACGGCATCTTCAATGACTGAACAATTATCCAATAGATACGGCGCCAATGAGCCAGGCGTTGTCGCCCATCCTTTAATCTCAGAATACTTAATCTCTTTATCAGTCGTATAGACACGAGCGATACGATCTTTATTTTCATGAAAGGAAAAACTTTTTTGTTTTTTGATGTTTCGCAAGGCGATTTTAAGATAATTTTTAAACATGATTTTCTCCTTAGCTTGCATAGCGCAGAGGGCATGGCGCATAGCGTGTTTTGTGAAATGTGAAACGTCAAACGTGAGACGAAAAAATCGGCATCGCACATTTCTCGTAATTTACGTTATGCGCTTTGCCCAATGCGCCATGCGATTATTCGTATCTCAAAGATTCAACTGGATTCGCCACCGCTGCCCTGATTGCATGATAGCTCACCATAACAAATGCCAATCCCATCGAAATCAAAATCGTAATGATGAACGGCAGACTGCCGATCTGGGTGCGATAGGCAAAATTGCTTAGCCAATTGCTTACATAAATCCAGCCTAACGGTAAGGCAATGACATTGGCAATTAAAATCCATGCGATGTATTTTTTCGATAACAGGTGGATAATATTGAGCAGCGAAGCGCCCAATGTTTTTCGGATGCCAATCTCTTTCACCCGCAATTGCGCCGAGTACGACGATAATCCAAACAGTCCCAGGCAGGAAATGAAAATGGCGAACAAGGCAAAAGCCTTGAACAGGTTGCTCATGCGTTGCTCCGAATCATAAAGTCGAGCCAGATCTTGATCTAAAAAACTATAAACAAACAGGCTGCCTGGCGCTATTTTTTCGATGGTGGTTTTGATGAGCTGCAAACAGGCTTGAAGGTCTGATCCTGTTATTTTTATCAATAGAAAAACAGTGAGCGCCGACTTTAGTTGATGCGATTGGGGAAAATGTTCAATAACCAGCGGTTCAATAAAATTATGCAACGAAGCAAAATTAAAATCGCTGACCACGCCAACGATTTCGCCCCTCGTGCCAAAGACAGTGGAAGCCATGCGTGCCACTGGATCAGCTACCTGAAGCGCTTGAGCAGCTCGGTCATTAATGATAAACGCCGATGTATTTTCCGATACAGTCGAAAAATCTCGGCCATGGTTGATCTTCAAATTGAGCACCTGCGGATAATCTTTATCCACTCGGATGAAGCGAAACTGAGCTCGTTCACTGACATCAGGTGCGCCATCGACCCGCAGATGTTCCACGCTCAGCAGATCGCCTGGAATGTTGGAGACAACCGATGCAGCGGCAATGGCCGAATTTTTTAATAACTCATTTTTTAGCGTCGCTGGATTCTTGATTGCCAGTTGCTGTAGATCATTATTCAACTGAATAGCGATCACATTTTCTTTGTCGAAGCCTAAATTTTTAGTCTTGAAATAGTCCATCTGTTGTAAGGTGACAATCGTGCCGAAGATCATAAAAATCGAAATGGCGAATTGGAAAATGACCAGTCCCTTGCGTGATCGAGCGGCAGCCGAAAGCGGGTCACGAATGCCTTTTATGGATTGGACGGGATTGAATCCTGAGATAAAAATAGCGGGATAAAGACTTGCTAGCAATCCGAATAGCAGAGTGATCGCTAAAAACAATATGATATTGGTTCTTTGAAAAATGCTGGCAAAGGCACAAGCTTTGCCTGAAAGCGAATTATAAAACGGCAGAAATAGCTGTATCAAAAAAAGGCTAATAGCAATAGCAATAAATATCGAAAGAAATGACTCGCCAATCACCTGCCCGATGAGATGCAATTTTCCCACGCCCAGGGCTTTGCGTACCCCCACTTCTCGCATGCGCCTTAGCGCTTGTGCCGTGCTAATGTTGATAAAGTTCACCGCAGCGATCAACATGATTAAAAAAGCGATGGCAGAGAAAATATAGACATACGCCATATCGCTGTTGGCTTTGAACTCCTGTTCCAATTTTGAATGCAGATGAATATCGAGGATTGGCTGGAGATGAAATTGAACTCGGGAAAGTATCTCTTCCCTGGATCCCATGCCTTGAAAATATTCCGCACCAAAATCAGGTAGTTTCGCTTCGACACTGGTGATTTGATTCTTATCTTTCAACAGCACATAATTGTAGAGCGCTGCCCAGGATTTTACTTGAGCCAATTGCTCTTGTCCGATGTCACGTAAAAAAACATAAAATGTCGGGAAAGAAACCAGATAAGCAAAATCGAAATGGGAGTTGGATGGTAAATTTTGGACAACGCCAGT
>JALOPY010000091.1 GCA_025453735.1 bacterium
AGCGGCGCATCGTAATAACGCTCAGAGCTGCCAGCAACGAGATAGCCACCATCTTCGGTGGCAATCACCTCAGCCGCTCCGTCATGATGCTCCCAGCCAAAAAGTTTTTGCCACTGTTTATTGCCTGCCGCATCGAATTTGACTAAAAAGACATCCCGAGCCACGGCGCCAAATTCAGGGCTGGCGGTCCAGCCAGAGATGAGATAGCCGCTATCGTTCGTAATCAACACGTTGCCCGCTTGATCCCAATCGGTACCGCCATAATGTTTTTCCCAGATAATATTTCCAGTGGCATCGATTTTCACCAGGTAAAAATCAAAGTCTCCCAGCGCCCCTGTATAATTGGTGCTGGTCGAACCCACAAAAATATAGCTGCCATCACCTGTCGGTTTGATCGAAGCCGCATTTTCGCCCCCCGTGCCGCCGTAAATTTTTTCCCAGATAATATTGCCACTGTCATCGATTTTAATCAGATAGGCATCATTGCTCACGTTGGTTATGGTCGATCCTGCGATGATGTATCCGCCATCCGTGGCCTGAATAATTTCTGAAGCATTATCAGCTTTGAATGCCGATTTGCCATAAGATTTTTCCCAGATGAGATTTCCTGCGGCATCGGTTTTGACGAGATAAATATCAGGCTCACCCAATTGTTCGGTATAGGAATGAGATCCAACTGCGAGGTAGCCGCCATCTGGTGTGATTAATACTTCAGCAAAGCCTTCGCTCCAATCTTCATCGCCATAGGTCTGGCTCCATTCCATTTGACCGTATTTGTCTATTTTGATTAATGACGCATCGCTGTAATCCGCATCGATGAGCGTGGTTCCGCCCGCAATGATATAACCACCATCGGCTGTTTCTCGGATCGAGCCTGCGCCATCGCCGTCGGGTTGTCCAAAGATGCGTTCAAATGTGATGAAACCGTTGGTGAGATCCGTGCCTTCGCCAGTCAATTCAGCCAGATCAGGGCTGGTACTGGCATTGCTTTCGATGACAAGCTGAGCTGAGGCTGTGCCCTCCGAAATGGGCACAAATTTAACAGGGACAACAAGCAACTGTGCCAGTCCAAGCGTCGCAGGTGTTGGATCCGTTATCAAAGAAAAAGACGATGCATTCGTTCCCTGAAACCGAAGCTTGCTGATGGTGAGGGGCTGAAGACTGATATTGTAGATCAATAAATCTCGAATCGCTTCTTTGCCTTCGGGAATTTTGCCGAAGTATAATGTCTTTGGAGAAATATTGATCGTCTGCGAAAAGGTGGTTGTTGCCAGCAACGAGATCAACATGAATGAGTAGCAAAATACGAAGCTTTTCTTGAACTGGTTCATCGGAAGATCCTCCTGAGCCAAATATAAAAGAATTTTAAGTCACAGAAATCGAGCTGATACGGAAGTGATTTTTTGAGATGATTTCTTGAATTTCTTTTCCGTTCCCGTTCTTTTCAATGTCCTTGAAAAAATAAAATGGTCGCGTATTGCAACGTGACCGTCATCCGCCAGTTGGAGGATGACGGTCACGTCATTAAACTGTCATGAACTAACTGCCAAATCGAAACTTCAATCCGCCTTTCATCCACCAGGAGTAATACTCAACGACGAGGGGTCGTTTGGCAACTCCCAGGTATTCGTAAGACGGCTCATTCGTAATATTGATTACATCGACATAAGCCTGCATCCAGGGCAGGATATTATAGGTAGCAGAAAAATCGAGCTGCATGTGGCTATCCAGCCACTCATCACGATCCTCATCCTGACCAATTGCGGTAATAAACTTGTCCCGATAGGTGCTGCTCAGTCGAGCCGAGAAACCATACTTTTCATAGCCGAGCGATACGTTGGCGACATCACCAGCCTGACCTGGCAAATAACCTTCACGAGCGGGAACGCCGACTTCTCTCACCAGCTCCGCATCAGACCAGGTGTGGGTGTAGTTAGCATAAATACCAAAGCCGCTCAAGAATCCAGGCAGGAAGGAAAATTCCTGCTGCCAGTTCAACTCGAAGCCGAACAGATTGGCCGAGCCGCCATTAATTGCCTGCTCTTTGGTGAAGCCATCGTAGAGACCACCCTGCACCTTTGAAATACCGATGTAAATGACATCGTTGAGATTCTTGTAAAAGAACCCAGCCGCAGCGATACCAATACCCTTGAAGTAGTGCTCCGCCATCAAGTCAATATTCTGAGATGTCGTCGGTTTTAGCTCGGGATTACCCGTGTCGATCTTTTTATCTTTCGGATTGACATAAAAATAGGGTGCAAAATCCCAGTAATTGGGTCGAGCGATGGCATTGGTGTATGCTAGCCTGATGTTGGTCATCGAGGTTAAGCCGTAGCGCAGGTGCACCATCGGCAGAATATTGTTATAATCTCGCTTGTCGGTCACTCGCTCCATGCTGGAGAATGTACCTGCATCACTAAAAAAGAGCTTGGTGCCATCGTACTCGGTTTTGGTGAATTCATGGCGCAGACCGCCGAGGAACATAAACTTGCCTACGTTGACGGTGGTCATGGCATAGTAGGCATAAACATCTTCATTGGCGACAAAATTCTGAGCTTCCGAATCAAAGTAGTTCAATTCGCCTTTGAGGAGACCGTCTCTGTTGGTTTTGAAAAATTCCTCCAGCTTGTCTTGATCCGGGGTGGGACCAAATCGAGCATATTCGCTATTGAAAAAGTCTTTTTCTTCTTCATCAGAAACCATCTGGCTCATGTAGATTTTTTCCGTGCCCGTCCATTTGTATTTCCAGCGGTCTTCATCCCGATCCTTCTTTTCCATAGTCAATTTGCCGCCGAACTTCAATTCTGCCGGATAGCTCATAAGGTTATAAGGCATTTTAAAATTAACCGTGCCAACGGTGTGCGAATTGGAGGCCGTTGTGTTTCGATAGTCAATTTGAGTGAATGTATATAATGCAGGATCGTATTGCAGTTCATCTGCCACGTTGGTGAAGGTCCATTTAGGTGCTTCTGGCAATGACAGGTCGAGATTCAAATTCACTTTTTTATCGAAATCCCACTCCGGTGCATACTGATCCGGGTGCTTCTCATCCGCATAGCTATAGGCAGCAGTGTAATCCAATTGCATATTGCCAAACTTATGTTTCCCGCTGAAGGAGTATTGTTGTTGCAACAAATTTTCAATACGCCAGGTATGGTCACGGACAATACGGGAATCTTGCGTTAACAAGCCATCGGGTGATAGGTACTTGCCTCGATCCACTCGAAGGCGCATCCGGGGACGATAGGTATCATCGCTCCATTGGCTATATAGTCCATGCAGGTTCCACTGATGATTATCAGACAGTCGATATTCAAGCCCACCACCCAGACCGTAGCGAGTGAACGTTGAGTTATAATCCATCAGGGTAACTTCTGTTAGTGCATAAGGAATTGGATTGTTGTTGATATCCGACTTGTTGCTCCACCGGGGCTCAGTGTTATGGGTGCCTCGTTCCTTCTGATCCCAGTTCGCAGTAAAAGTAAAACCGAGATTCCGACTCGCACCAAACACGTCACTGAAATGCACTTTTCCCTGCCCAATTGCTTTAGCATCGATGTTTGCATAGCCGCTGCCCAAAGTGACGTCAATTCGTCGGCCAGTATAATCGAACGCACTACGGGTGACCAGGTTGATCGATCCACCAATGGCGTCGCCATCCATGTCGGGCGTCAATGCCTTCACCACTTCCACCGAAGCCAATTGGCTGGAGCTGATGATATCTAACTGCGGATAGCGTTCCTCCACCCGGTTGGTCGCCAGTTTCTCGCCGTTCACCGTGACGATGTTCAACCGAGGATCCGTGCCACGAATCAACGCATAGCGTCCTTCACCCAGGCTGTTACTGATGTATAAGCCAGGAATTCGTTTCAGCACGTCAGCCGTATTTTCATCGGGGAACCGCTCGATCTGTTCCTGCGCCACCACGTTCTGAATGGTTGCGGAGGTCCGTTGCTGACTGAGCGCTTTCACCTGTCCCTGTCGGATACCTTCCACCACGACTTGTTCCATTGCCACGTAGCTGACTTTCAACGCGATGTCTTGCTTGGTCGCAGCTCCTGCTGTCACATTGACATCGGTCGAAAATGTTTCATAGCCGATGTAGCTGACCACGAGGGTATAATTTCCTGGTGGAATGTTGGCGATCACGTACTCACCTTCACGATCCGAGGCATCGCCAAAATTAGTGCCTTTGATCATCACATTGGCGCCAGGTAGAAAACCACCATTACTGGTATCTGTTACTCGCCCGGTAATCGATCCAGTAACCTGAGCATTTAAGCTTGTAAACGAAAAACTTAATAAAATTATTAAGCTGAAAAATAAAAATTTTGCGTTGCTGATTTTCATATTCTCCTCCTTCGGTTCTGATTTTGCCATAGAGAAAGAGTTCTGCAATTATGATTTAATGCGACTCATCCGCTTTCGTGTAGAAATATGGTGCTGTGCTTTTTAATCAAAAAATATTGTTTAGCGCTGCCCGATCACCTCCTTCGAATTATTTTTTTTGTGGAATGGAATTATTTTAAGTCTTGAATTTCATCACCTCCTTCAATGAATTTGTTTAATGTAGCAAGTAGTCGATTAATTTTTAAAAAAATCGGCAATTATGACGTTCTGTTTCTGAATATATTTTTCGACTTCCTGGATAACCTCTTCAATGCGAGATGAAGAGAACCCCAACAATCGCAACGAATAATCAATAATTTTATAACCTGGATCAACAGAATTTTTGCTTAATCTTCCTTCTCCTTTTTGTTCGTAGAATGAGTCCACAATTCCCTGCATCGCTATCGCTAAAAAGTCCAATTCGTTGCTGTCGATTTTATCCCCGAAAAATTTTTGTAAACGAATTTTTTTATTCTCTATGTTAGTTTGATATATTTCAGGAATTTTCCGAATGACCAGCCACAGCGGAAACAGCTTCGGGTTTTCCAGGGTATTAATATAGCCAATCTTCAAATCGAGGGCAAATCCAACTTCGGGACAGAATTTCAAGTCATGAATCTCGGAGATTTGTTTTCTTAGAATATTGATATAATTTTTGCAAATGAATTTGAGGATGCTCAATTTATTGGGAAAGTGAAAATATAGGTTGCCCATCGATGTTTGCGCTTCATCGACAATTTGACGAACTGAAGTTTGTTCATAGCCCTGTTCGGAGAATAGCTTTTTAGCTGCTTTTATAATTTCTGCATGTTTATCTTGATTTCTCTTTTTGGAGGTGGGTTTGTTCATAAGCCACCCCCTGAAAATCGCTGAAATGGCAACTCGAATGAGACAGTTGAAATCCTGAGAAACTTTAGATAAGAATTTTCCTGTTCAACAAGATCAGAGGTAGAGAATAAAAACAGAGAGACGAGACAAGAAAAAAACTGGAGGCTGATGATATGACACATCATTTTTTCTTCCTCCGAAAGATGGTCACGCTCATATCGATATCAAGACTCGAATAAAAGTGAGATGTTCATCCATTTTTTTATAGCTTGATTTCTTAACAGAGCACTGCTCTGTTAAATATAATCTTTTTTTTATTTTTGTCAAGTACTTTTTTTTATTTTTTCATTTTTTTTTTATTCATCGCTTCTCAAGAAATTATTTTGTGCGATCAATATCGCACTTCAATAGCAAATTCAAAAATTGATTCAAGATTTTTGCTGGAATTATTTGCTGTTAAGGCATCATAATCGAGAAGCATTTTGCAGCCCTTGATGAAATTATACGCAATCCCGGTGATGTATCGTTTATGAATTGTATTTTTCGGTTTGACTTCAACTTGAAAATAATCATAGCGACTGATCCAGCTTATTTTTGAGTTAAGAAATTTTAGCTCGCCGAACAAGGAATATCCATTTTGCGAAAGAGAATTCCCAGCAGCATTGATTGCTGTGCCAGAGGAATTTCCTGTTCCCATGAAATACATCCCGGTTAATACGAATCGATGATGCTCCCAGGATAGAAAACCGGAATGCAAATTCCAATCCGGCGTATCCAGGCTATTCCCCGCACCTGATGCTCCCAGGTAGGTGACTTGCAGTCCAGGTATGACATAGATCAGCGGACGAAAACTAAGACGCCATTCAAAAGTTTTATTAGTATTTTTCTCTATGGCATGGTACCCACCTCCATTATAGATTCCCAACGCGACGCTGCCATATTTCCCTGGGTAACTCTTGCTCACAGTGTTTTTATATTCATCATCCATTTCTCCGCCCAGGTAAGAAACGAATGTGACCCCATAATCACCCGAATTGAAAATCTTGTTTCGTTCCAGAAACATCGTTCCCTGCACCCGATATTCATTGATATGCTCTTCAAAATCCAGCCAGGGACGATGCACCAGTCCGAATTCGATGAAGGGTTTAGTGAAAATAAATTGGGTCGGCAATTCATATTTCATATAGCAATACTTCAATCGTAATTCGACATCACCCTCACCGTCACCTTCTTTATCGACAGAAATATCGGGAGTTATTCGACCCGAAACTTTCGATGAAAATGTTTTCTGGACAGTAATATAGCCTCGATTGAGAAAAAATTGATTAAACTTTTTTCCCTTGACTTCGCCTGCTTGATAAGAGAGAAACCATTGACCGTTAATTGTTAGAATATCATCGCCGCTTTTATCGAGCCGAATTTGACTCAATAAAGTAATCGGAAAACTTACACCAATTAGGCAAGTGAAAATGAGACAAATCAATAACGCATGGTTATAAGATTTCAGTGACATATTTTTACCTCTCCCTTATAGCTGATTCTTTTCTATTCTAAATCTTCTAAATTTAATTGGGATTCATTATTACCAATTCTTTATTTCGATTCTTTGGATTAATTTGAAGCCTTTCAAAATTTCCATTTCTAAATGCTCCGGTAATTATTGTCTTCCCTGGCGCATGAAGTTTAAATTTGACATCCCAATCTTTGGGCCAGGTAGGAAACAACAAAATCGAATCCCCATTGGTCTGCATCAGCATCGCTTGCAAACAGATCAGAATATTGCTGCCATGATCCTGGTCTGGCGTCCAGTCCCAATTCGTTCCCCAAAAGGCAGGGAAGCGACAAACGGAATCCTGGGGCGTGGCTCGATTGACCAGCAATTTTTTCGCTTCATCGGCTTTTCCAAGAAATGCCGCCACGACATCGTATTGAGACCAGCCGCTTGCCAGCTTAACGCGTGCCGAATCAAAATTGTTTTGCATTCGCTCCAATTCAGGCTTTCCCACGCCATACAATCGATAAGGGAAGATGGCGTAGAATTCTGGATTCTCATGATTTCTCGGTTCGCCTGTTATTTTTTCTGCAGGCAGAAAAACTTCTTTTCCGTCTTTTTCACCCCTGGGAATAGCTGGCAATTCGTTAGCGATTCGTTTGAAAAAATCATGCTGCTCTTCAGTAAAAAATTTCTCGGGAAGCTCCAAAATTCCTTTCACATTCCAATGCAAGCCTGCCACAGGTGGCATGGGATTGACGGCATCCCAATAGGTTTCCAATGCCTGAGAGGGATAAATATAGATATTTCCATTTTCATCCCGCTGATAATGCTCATCGTAAAATTGGATCACTTTATGGGCAAAGGGAAGCAACGCTTCTTTGGCAAAATCTTCATCTGAAGTATGCCGATAATAATCGAGCATCATTGCTGCAACTTCCAATGCTCCCTGAAAATAGTAGCGAATGTACTGATTTTCAGTGTACTGATACGGATTGATGGGAGTATTCCAGCCGAAATTGTCCAGATTGTAAGATCCCCAGAAATACATGGTCTCAGGGAAAAAAGCGCCCGCATGTCCATAAAAATGCTGCGTGGCGGCTTCGGCATACGGCAGGGCATTTTTATACATTTTGAAGAACGGCTGCATCATATCGTGATCGCCACTCATCAGCATAGGCCAATAGATGAGGCGGGTACTCATCAGCATAGGCCAATAGATGAGGCGGGTGTTTTGAAGCCAGTACGGCCCGCCCCAGCGACGAAAATCTGCATCGTATGGATAATCCTCCAGTAATGAATCGACATTAAAAAGCGAGCCATTGAATTTTTGCGGGAACTTGCCCCTGCCCGCACAGGCGCTGATGAATCGCTGCAACACAAACGCCTGGGTGACCCTTCTGGCTTCGGCTGTGCCATCGGCGTAAATCCAGCTTCGCTCCCAGAAATCGCTCCAGAATTCTCGATGGGCTTTTCGGGCATTGGCTGAATTAATTTCTCCGAGTGAATCAGCCAGATCAGTGATCTGTTCCTTCCATTTATCAATCGATTCGACCTGGGCGGTTAAAGCGTAAACCGAAATATGATATTCTTTTTGAGGTTGGGCGGATTTGAGAGTTTTTGAATTTGACGGGATCAATTCATCTCCCCGAATCAATCCACCGAATGTGTTGTTGATCAGAGGATCTGTTGCCTTTTCTTTCCAGAAGCCCATACCCTGGCGATCCAGGGTTTCCGACCAAATCGAGGAGCGATTGCGATGCACCCAGAGGATTTCATTATCTTGATTCTCCAAAACTGAGTCAGGATAAACCAGAACAGGATTGGGAGACTTAATGACGCCGTAAGCTGTGTGTAATTCATTACCTTTCAATTGTCGAACCTTATTCCGCCAGATTTCAATACTTGTCTCAATCTCAAATTCGCTTTCACTTTTTGCATCGAAATTAATAACAGGATTATTTGCATCAACCCAAATATCAATTTTTATGGGAATACTCCGATTTCCTGCTTTGATTGAGATTGCTCCATTTTTGAGGTCGAGCCGCTGTTCAAAAAAATGAGCGTCGATAAAGGGATTTGGAGTGAGATGAATTTTCACCCTTCCTATTTTTGACAAGCTGGCATTTTCATTCCAGGCATCAGTTTTGCCAATATAAAAATAAACATCCCCCGATCGCTCTGCCCAGACATTGATACCAATATCGCCGTTCCCGAGCGGCATGGAGCCTCTGGAATTTTCACTGGGCGAATCCCAGGTGACATCAAATTCACTGACAGATCGATGGTGATTTTGGCAGCTTTGAATCATGAAAATGAATATCAAAAGAGAGAAGGATTTTTTGATAAATTTTATCATAGATTTCATCCATATTTTTTAAATAAATTATTCGATCGATTCAGTATTGCATCTTTACTGATTCCATCGCTCCGAGCGATGGAATCAGTTAGTCGCCATGTCCCGTTTTATTGAGGCGATCCCGAACTCGTTGAGCCATGTCAAAATCATCGACTTGCAGAATTCGTGAAAAACCCGTTTTGATCCGCTCCCGACATCGCTCATCGACTGGCGTTGTCCATTGGACGATAGGAATTCTGGCTGCTTCGCATGTTTCAAACATCTCATACAAATCGTAAAATTCACCCTGATAGGGATTTATCCCTTTCAAGCCAGCAATATCGAGCTGCCTTTTCCACCACTGGTGCGCCTTGCCGCAGAAATGAATCCAGCCGCCCCATTCGCTGATGATCTTTTCATCGAACGGCTTCACCAGCGTTTCATAATGTTCGCCGCTCAAATTAACTGATGAATCATTTCGAACACAAACGCCGCCGAGAAAATTCCAGGCGCCGTCATGTTCATCCAGCGGAAATCCATCGATGCGCCGAAGCTCCTGCACCATCAAAATAATCGTGTCACTGATGATGTCCATCAGTCGGCTAATTTTTTCAGGCTCGTCTAGAATCGCCAGGTAAATCTCGCTTCCCCAGATGATGCTGGCGTTATCGAATGGTCCCTGAATGTCGAAACATTGCGATCCGATTGCCTGGGATAATTTGGGATACGGTCGAAGCATCTCTCGAAAATAGGCGACAGTATCCCATACTTTGCACATCAGTCCGCTATTTTTATCGGGCACACCATTGGTTAAAATTTTATTGATATTTTCAAGAGGAATAGCTGTTCCGATCGGGAGCGAATCTTTAAAAGTATGAGTAGGACAGCCAAACATCGAAGCGATGATTCCCGTTCCATAATTGGCTCGGATGCCATACAACCGATCATCCTGCAATTTGGCGCCGAGATAGACCTGGCGCAGCTCGTGCAGCAGCATTTTCTCCTGATCATGAAAGATTTCTTCAAAGTTAAATACGGGCCATTCAGCAACTGGAATTGTATAATTGATCACCGTGGGAATGTGATCTACTAGCTGAAAAGTGAAAGCCTTTTTCTGTAAATTTTTCGTCGCCTCGATATGATTGATATCGATTATCGATTCGAGCTTTTCGAGGTAATGTTTTATACCAATTCTTTTCATGCTTAATTTAGAAGTTATTGTTTTGAAAATATGGAGTGCATTGACT
>JALOPY010000092.1 GCA_025453735.1 bacterium
ATTGACCGCGCTCGTCGCGACAGCAACCCTGGAGCTTGGCATCGATATGGGCGCCATCGACCTGGTTTGCCAGGTGGAATCGCCGAAAGGAGTTGCCCGTGGATTGCAGCGTGTTGGCAGGGCAGGACATCTTTTCCAATTAGCCAGCAAAGGAAGATTAATTCCCAAAACACGAGCCGATCTTTTGGAGACGACGGTCATCACGGCTGCCATGCATCGAGGCGATGTTTCACCGATCAAAATTTCGCGCAACTGTCTCGACATTCTCGCCCAGCAAATCATTGCCATCATCGCGATGAAACCATGGGGCGTGGAGCAACTTTATCATTTTGTGCGACAGGCATATCCATATCAAAATCTTCCAAAAGCACATTTTTATAGCGTACTGGAAATGATCTCAGGGCGTTACCCTGCCACGGCTTTCAAAGATTTGAAGCCCCGAATTTCCTGGGATCGGGTGAATAACATCCTCCACGCCTTGCCCGGCAGCCAGCGAACTGCAATTTTAGGCGGCGGAGCCATCCCTGACACGGGTCAGTACGGATGCTACCTGGAAGATGGTGTGACTAAAATTGGTGAATTGGAGGAAGAATTCATTTACGAACGCCGCCTGGGTGAGGTTTTTGTGCTCGGAACGAACAACTGGCGCATCAAAAAAATTACCCATGATCGTGTAATCGTTGCACCAGCCCCCGAAGAAGCTGCCAGGATGCCGTTCTGGAAAGGGGAGTTTGTCAATCGGAGTTTTCATCTCGGAAAACTATATGCTCAATTTTGTCGTGAATTGTCGCATCGAATCGAAGATCCCCGCTGCGATGCCTGGCTCGAAAAAAACTTTTCGCTCGATCCATCTGCCGCCAAAAACTTGCTGCAATTTTTCAAAGATCAAAAAGAGACATCCGGCGTCATTCCGGACGAGCAGACCATTTTAATCGAAAGCTTTCATGACGAGCTGGGTGATCCCAGAATCATGATACTTTCTCCTTTCGGCGGCAGAGTCCATCTCGCCTGGAAATTGGCAATCCTGGCGCAATTTCGACAGCAGTTGGGCATCGAGCCAGAATCCCTGCATTCGGATGGCGGCATCGTGTTTCGTTACCCGGTGGAAAATATCAATCACATTATCCAGATCATCAAAAGCGTGACCTCGCAAAATGTCGAAGAGCTTGTTGTTGAAGAGCTGGCAAACTCCTCTTTTTTCGGCATTCGATTCCGGCACAATGCCAACCGTGCGATGCTGATTCCGCACCCCAAGCCTGGCAAGCGGTCGCCATTGTGGCTGCAACGAATGCGCTCGCGCGATCTGCTGGAAATCGCCCGAAAGTATCCCTCTTTTCCGATTGTCATTGAAACTTATCGAGAATGTCTGCAAGATTTTTTAGCTGTCGCCGAATTGAAAGAATTGCTGCATCGCATCGAAACGAATGATATTCAACTTGTCATCCGAAATGCCACGCTTCCATCGCCATTTTCAACATCGCTGATGTTCGAGTTCATGGGTGGCTATATGTATAATTATGATGAACCCAAGGCGACGGATCGTAACGCTGATTTGATCGATAAAAATCTGATTCAAGAATTAATCGCTCCGGAAAATGTGACTGACTTGCTGGATGAAAAAGCGATTGAGCAGATCGAACATCGGTTGCAGGGTGAAGCGGAAGGGTATCAAGCCAGAACTCCCACCGAATTGGTGGAGCTGATTTTTCGCATTGGCGACCTGACCGATATGGAAATTCAATCAAGAGTTTCGGGAGATTGGCAGGATTTTATCAAATCATTAATTCCGGATTTGCGGTTGGTCAAAATTTTCATCCCAAATGTCGCAGCTCCCTGGCGCTGGATTGTGGCTGAAGATTTCACATTATATCGGGATGCCTTTGCCAATCCTGAAGCTGATGAAAATTCTTTTGAAAGCTATAAAAAATTATGGTTCGAATTCGACGATGGGATTCAGTCGCAATCAATCCACAAACTTTTGCCAAATGAATTAATAACTTCAAGATTCAATAGAATCGCAGCGCAGAAGAAAATTCTTGAGCGCTATTTATGGAATCATACCCTGGTTTCAATCAATCAAATAATTACACGCTACCCATTCGAAACATCGTTTGTCCAGTCCGTTTTGGATGAATTGCAACAGAGCGGTAATTTTATAACTATTCCATTATCTGCCACAGATAAATATTATGCACCTGCAGAAATTGTCGAGCGCATCCGTCGGGTGACGCTGCGACAACAACGTGCAAAAATTCAAGCATGTGACGCCGGGCAGTTTGTGGAATTCCTGTTGCGCTGGCAAAATTGTACTGATGAAACAAAACTTACAGGCGCTGACAGCATCATTGCCGTGATTGAAAAACTCCAGGGTTTGAGCCTGCCTGCGGAAATGTGGGAGAGTGAAATTTTTGCCCGACGCATTCACGACTATCATCCAAATATGATGGATGAGTTATGTCGCCAGGGCGAGATCATCTGGTACGGCGTTCCCACTGGCAGCGGATCGACGGAAAGTTTAGCATTTTCGTTTCGGGAAGATTTTCCCTTTTTTAGAAAATTTGCAGCACCTCGTTGCTCAGAGCAGTACCAGGAAATATTCATAGCGGTTCGCCAGGCGCTTCATAAAATTGGGGCTTGTTTTATCAGCGACTTATCTCTGGAAACTGGATTGCCCCCATCTGTTTGTGCGGCGGCGCTGTGGGAAATGATCTGGCAAGGCGAAGTGACGAATGACACCTTCTCTGTAATTCGGGCAGGCAAACCGCCTTTTTCTTTGCACGATCGTTCCGACAAAATGAATCGCGAGACGATTCAAAAGCGCTATGGAAGAACTCATCGCTATCGTCCTGTACCCGGCTCAGGTCGATGGTCACTGTTGCCAGTTCCGAAAGATGAAAATATATTGCAATCAGGAATCATTGAAATCCTGGCGCGACAGCTTCTCCTGCGCTACGGCATGATTTGTCGCGAGATTTATGAATTGGAAACCTGGCAGATTCCCTGGCGTGAAATGGTGCGGCTGGAATGGCGCGGAGAAATTCGCCGCGGCTATTTTGTGAAAGGATTTTCCGGGATGCAATTCGCTTTGCCCCAGGCTGCAGATGAGTTAATGACTTTTCATCAAAAAGTTCCAGGATATTCAATCGCACAAAATTCAGATCAGATGATTTTAATAAATTGCTGTGATCCAGCCAATTTCTATGGCGCCGCCTCTCCCCTGCCGGTATTGCATCCCCTGAATTCTGAATGGCGGCTGCTGCGTCATCCTAATAATTATCTGATCATCCACCAGGGAATTCCGATTCTTGCCATTGAAGCCAAGGGCACGCGCTTGACACCATTGCGCGATTTATCCAATGACGAGCTAAGAGACGCGTTGAATCTGCTGCCCCGATTGCTCGATGACCCGGCAGGGTGGAGACGGATTCGCTCCATTAAAGTTGAGCTATGGAATGGACAGCCAATCAGGAATTCAATGGTCGTAGATATTTTAAAAGAAATTGGTTTCAGGGATGATTTTAAAGCGATGATATTGGAAAAAAGTTTTGAATAACCAAAGGGAACAATGCGATCAATTCTAATCGAAAAACCAGGCTCATTTGAGATTGCGGAGATAAATAAACCAACTCCAGCACCCGATGAAATTCTTATCGAAGTCAAATCGCTCTCGTTGTGCAATCAGCATGATTGGAAAGTGAACAAAGGCTTGTACCAAAATTTGAAATATCTGGAATACGGCATTCCCGGCTTTCCAGGTCATGAAGGCGCAGGAGTTGTCGTGGAAGCTGGCAGCCAGGTGAAAAAATTCAAAATCGGGGATCATGTTGTCATGTCGGGTCTGGCCGGTCCGCCGCTCTATTCTGAGTTTGTGACCAGAAAAGCCGATCAAGTGGCGCTGGTCGATAAGAAAATCCCGTTTGATCACATTGCGATGTCAGAGTTATTTGGATGCGTTCATCGGGCTTGCCGAAAAATTTCTGATTATCGAGGGAAATCCGTTGCGGTTTCTGGCTGTGGACCTGGCGGACTGGCAGCAATTCAAATTGTGAAAGCCTATGGCGCCGATAGGGTCATCGCAATTGATATTCAGTCGCATAAATTAGAAATCGCTGCGCTGCTCGGTGCTGATCTCATCGCAGATGCCAAAAATCACAATTCAATAGATGAACTCAAAAAAAGTGGCTGTGACATCTTCATCGAGTGCAGTGGAAATAAGCTTGCTTACCGCAATGCCATACAAATTGCCCGAGAAGCTGTCATTATTTTCAGCTATGCCGAAGGTAACATTGAATTGCCGCTCTGGAATATGTTCGACCATGAGCTGACAATTTACAATTCAAAATGGCTGACGAACGATGATTTGCAGGCGGCTGTAAATTTCATCGCTTCAGGAAAAATAAAAACAGATACGATGATCAGCGCCAAAGTTGATTTCGAGCATTATTTAGACGCCGTTGAGATGATCGGTCGCGGTGAAGCCATTAAAATAATTATGACGCCATAGTGCAACAAAACCGCAAAAAAATCATTCAACACAAAGGCAGGAAGCAGGCACAAAGTTCACGAAGATAAATAAAAATTATTTTATTTTTTCCTCTGATCTTTGGATTTGTGATTTGTTAGTGTCTTCTATGTTGAAGTTTTTTTTGCCTAAAAAAAAAAGATATGACATATAATATTGCAGTGCTGGTTTTTTCAAATATTCCAGCAAAAAAGGGGCTTCATGAAACTTGGATTGGATAGTTATAGTTATCATCTTGCATTTGGCGCACATCCTGATTTTGCGCCAAGAAACAAGATGGACATCTTTCAATTTATCGAGCGCGTCAAACAGCTAAATCTGGATGGTTTCCAAATCGATCCAATGCATCTGGCAAGCCGTGATAAATTTTATCTTCAAGAGATATCGGCTTGTGCACAAGAAAATCAGTTGTTTTTAGAGTACGGCGCGATGGGGATTGATTACTCTTATCTATTGAATGAGCTGGATAACTGTCTAAAATTAAATTCAGCAATAATGAGAACATTTATTGGTTTTAGTCGATACGACAAAAAGACAAACATCTCACTGCAAATACAAAATGCAATTGATCATTTGAATCGAATTAAATTTAAAGCCGAAGAGCTGAACGTTAAAATCGCCATTGAAAACCACGGCGATGTCACGAGCGATGAATTGATCGATATTGTTGCAAACGTATCAAGTCCCAGTATAGGCATTTGTCTTGATCTTGGAAATCCATTAATTACAATGGAAGACCCTATCACAGCAGCGGAGAAGATGGCGCCCTACACATTTACGACTCATTTCAAAGATTATGCCATTCAAATGACGAACTATGGATTTAAAGTGTGCGGTGTTGCGCTTGGAGAAGGGAATATCGATTTGGCGGCTGGATTAAAAATCTTGAAAAAAACAACCAGTCTTGATAAAATAATTCTCGAATTGCCCATAGAAGCTCAGCTTGACGAGCTTCTGACCCTGAGAACAGAAGATGAAATCGTGACACGAAGCGTTCAATATGCGAGAGATATGCTGAAAATAGATGGCACAGACAAAGAGAGATTATCGTGATAAATTAAATTTATATGAGGCAAATTGAAAGCGACACTCAAAAATAATCCCTGATGAAAATGGACTGAATAGTTTCCAATAAGAATTGGCAGGCAAAATTTCTAATTTTTTGATCTAAAATTAAGTTGACTTTTATTTTTAAATTCTTATATTTGATTTCAATAACACATTAATTTTGAATTGAAAGTTTGCTTTTCTATGATGTCTCTAGTTTATTCAATACCAGTTCAGCGTTCGTTTAAATTTGTTTGGCATCGCATGTTCGATAGCTGAGTCATAGCAGATTCACTCATCGGTATTTCGAAAAAGCTTAATTAAATAAATCTGAATGAACGAAGATAACTGGAGGTTTTATGCGTCACAAAAAAGTTATTATTATGGGAGCAGCAGGTCGTGATTTTCATAATTTTAATTTGAGATTTAGAGATAATGAAGAATTTGAAGTTGTTGCGTTTACTGCCACACAAATTCCTGACATCGAAGGTCGCACGTATCCAGCAGAGCTGGCAGGAAAACTATATCCGAAAGGCATTCCAATTTTCGCTGAAGAAGGCTTAGGCGAGTTGATAAAAAAATATAAAATTGATAGCGTTGTGTTTGCCTATAGTGATGTGCCCCATGAATATGTTATGCACAAAGCATCATTGGTCAATGCAGCGGGCGCTGATTTTTGTTTGTTAGACACCAAAACCACAAGCTTGAAAAGTAAAGTCCCGGTGATAGCGATCTGCGCCGTTCGCACCGGCAGTGGCAAAAGCCAGACCACACGGCGGGTGAGCGATATTCTGAAATCTTATGGCAAACGTTTGGTTGCCATTCGGCACCCCATGCCGTATGGGGACCTGGCTGCCCAGAAAGTCCAGCGTTTTGCCAGCTATCAAGACATGGAGAAACACAAATGCACCATCGAGGAACGAGAAGAGTATGAACCGCATATCGACCGCGGAACAATCGTTTATGCGGGCGTCGATTACGGCGCAATTTTGGCGCAGGCAGAACAAGAAGCCGACATTATTCTGTGGGACGGCGGAAATAACGACACGCCATTTTATCAACCCGACCTGCATATCGTTGTTGCTGATCCGCTGCGCGCGGGACATGAACTGACTTATTATCCCGGCGAAACGAATATTCGCCTGGCTGATGTGGTCATCATCAATAAGATCGATACGGCTGATTATGATGATATTGAATATGTCAGGGAAAACATTCGTGAGACCAATCCCAATGCCATCATCATCGATGCCGCATCCCCGTTATCAGTAGAAAATCCGGACCTCATTCGCGGCAAACGAGCTTTGGTCGTTGAAGATGGTCCCACCCTTACGCATGGTGAGATGAGTTTTGGAGCGGGTACCGTTGCCGCCGAAAAATTCGGGGCGGCAGAAATTATCGATCCACGACCCTGGGTCGTTGGGAAAATTGCCGAGACATACCAAAAATATCCTGATATCGGCACGCTGCTTCCCGCGATGGGATATGGCGATGAACAGATTGCCGATCTGGAAAAGACGATCAACGCGGTTGATTGTGATGTTGTCGTCATCGGTACGCCGATTGATCTGCGGAAAATAATCAATATCAAAAAGCCCGCAGTCCGCGTGATGTATGAGCTTCAGGAGATTGGGCGACCAAACCTGGAAGATGTGCTCAAAAAATTTAAATAACAATTAATTCCCGAAGTCACATCCATCTGACTTCGGGAATTTTGCTTCATTTAATTTGAAACACTTTAAAATTTTGATTGTAGAAATTTGAATTATTGTCGTTTAGGGTTAATCTTTCAGTATAAAAAATCATAGATGTACTGATTCCATCGCTTGAAGCGATGGAATCAGTATGAAATTTTAAACCTTAATGAGCATAATAAAAATATAAAAATAGGAAATATAGGCAAAATTATGTCCTTGCAGAGAAAAGCCGTTGTCGCACTTGGCGGCAATGCCATCACTCGTGAATTTGAAGAGGGAAATATCTACCAGCAATTCGCCAATACGAGACGCAGCCTTGTTGGCGTAGCCGACCTCATTCAGCAGGGTTATCTGGTTGCTATCACTCACGGAAATGGACCGCAGGTTGGCAATGCGCTGATCCGGGTGGAGGAATCCCGGCAACGAGTTCCGCCGATCCCCCTGGGCGTGCTGGTTGCTGACCTCGAGGGCGGCATGGGATATATGATCGCCCAATCCTTGCAAAATAAACTGCATCTTCGTGGCATCATGCGGGAAGTTGCCACGATTGTTTCACAGGTCATCGTTGCTAAAAATGATCCTTCCATCCTGAATCCGACTAAATTTGTCGGGCCGTTTTTTCATGAACATGAGGTAAAAGATTTAGAAAAGAACCGCAACTGGATCATAAGATACGATGAAGGACGCGGCTGGCGTCGCGTTGTCCCATCGCCTATTCCGCTGGAAATTGTCGAAAAAAATGTGATAAAAAAACTGGTAGATGATGGAATCATCGTCATTTCAGTTGGCGGCGGCGGTGCGCCAGTTTATATCGAAGCTGATGGAACGTATGAGGGAGTCGATGGCGTGGTGGATAAAGATCGCAGCGCGGCAATTCTGGCGCGGGATATCGGAGCTCAAGAATTGTATATTTTAACGGCAGTCGAAAAAGTTGCCCTCAACTATAAAAAGCCCAATCAAATTTATTTGGATACACTTACTCTGGCAGATGCAAAGAAATATCTTGCCGAAGGCCAATTTCCCGGGGGAAGCATGGGACCCAAAATCGAATCTGCAATCAATTTCATCGAAAGTGGCGGCGAGGTTTGCATCATCACCTCGACAGAAATGATGACGGATGCGATTGAAGGAAGAACCGGGACGAGGATTGTGGCATGAGTATGCCGAAGACCTAAATTTGCTGACGTGCAAATTGTATTGACAAAAAAAAGACCTAATAAATAAATCACCAATTGAACATGCTCAAATTTTATTTATCTCAAATTATCAACTCTTATAATCGCGGCGATGCGAGAGAAGAATCCTATTACCATATTCTAGAAGAATTGATCGCTGGATACGCTTCAACTCATCGGAAGAAAATTGCAATAACCATTTTGCCTAAAAAAACCGAAGCCGGCAATCCGGATTTCCGCATCTGGGACGGCAAATTTCGCATAGTTGGTTATATCGAAGCGAAAGATTTTGGTAAGGAACTGGATGATGTCGAAAATTCCGAACAGTTGTTGAGATACCGAAAAACATTTCCCAATGTCATACTGACCAATTTTAGCGAATTCCGACTTTACCGCGAAGGTCAGCTTGTTGATAAAACCAGCATTACGCGTCACACCATTGCCCAGAAATTAAACATCGTTCCTCCGCTGGAAAAGGAACAAGAATTTTATAACCTGCTCGAACGCTTTTTTTCATTCTCGCTTCCGAACATCCGTTCTGCCAGAACGCTTGCGTTAGAGCTTGCCAAACGGACACGATTTTTACGGGATGAAATTATTTTAATTGAAATGGAAGAAGAGCGACAGGTAGGACGAAAAGCCCTTTCTGGTTTTTATGAAGCCTTTAAAAAATTTCTCATCGGCACGCTCAGTCCAGCGCAATTTGCCGATCTCTACGCCCAGACCATCACGTACGGCTTATTTGCTGCACGTACCCGATCGAATAACGAATTCAATCGTGAATTGGCGTTTAAATATATCCCGCACACCATCGGAATATTAAGAGATGTATTTCGGTTTATTTCTATGGAAGATGCGCCAAAATCGTTGGGTGTTATCGTTGACGACATCGCCGAAGTCCTTCAGGTGACCGATGTGAACCAGATCTTGCATGATTATTTTGTAGAAGGAAAAGGCAAAGACCCCATTATCCATTTTTATGAGACGTTTCTGGCGGCTTATGATCCAGCAACACGGGAGCGCCGCGGCGTTTATTATACGCCAGAACCGGTGGTGGGCTATATCGTCAGAGCTATTCATTCGATACTGAAAACTCATTTTCACTTGCCCAATGGCTTCGCCAGCCCACAAGTCACGGTGTTGGATCCGGCCGCAGGCACGCTCACGTTCTCTGCTGAGGCGATTAAGCTTGCTGTGAAAGAATTTGTTACTAAATACGGCGAAGGTGGAAAAAACAATTTTATCAAAAGTCAGGTCTTGCCTAATTTCTTTGCCTTTGAATTGATGATGGCGCCTTATGCCATCGGCCATTTAAAAATTAGCTTCTTGCTTGATGAATTGGGCTATCATCTGCAGGACGATGAGCGGTTCAACCTTTATCTCACCAATGCGCTGGAAATGGAGGAACTAACGCAGACAGAAATTCCGGGAATCGGCTCATTAAGCGAAGAGAGTCATCTGGCAGGCAAAGTCAAAAAGGAGCAGCCGCTGCTGGTGATCCTGGGTAATCCGCCCTATAGCGGCATGTCGGCAAATATTAATGACTGGACTGAAAAATTATTAAAAGAAGATTTCGATGGGATGCAAAGTTATTATCGCGTCGATGGCAAACCATTGGGCGAAAAAAATCCGAAATGGCTGCAGGATGATTACGTCAAGTTTTTGCGCTTTGCCCAATGGAAGATCCAGCAAGCAGGGCACGGCATTGTGGGCATGATTACCAATCACAGCTACCTCGATAATCCCACCTTTCGTGGCATGCGCCAGAGTTTGATGAATACGTTTAATGAAATTTACATTCTCGACTTGCACGGCAATAGTTTGAAAAAGGAAACCGCACCCGATGGCAGCAAAGATGAAAACGTTTTTGACATCCGGCAGGGAGTGGCTATTGCCCTTTTTGTAAAAATGAAAAATAAAAAAGGTCTCAAGGTATATCATCATGATTTGTTTGGACAACGTGAACAAAAATATCAGTGGCTCGATGGAAAAAAGTTTAGCCCGAAAAACTATTCAGAAATTACACCCGAAACGCCTTACTATTTTTTGATTCAACGACAAACCAAAGATGTCAAAAAATATATTGAGTGGCGAAGAATAAACGACATATTTCCCGTGAACAGTGTGGGAATTGTAACTTCACGGGATGAGTTTGTAATTGACTTTGAAAAAAGCCAACTCAAAAAACGATTGACAACAATGTAAAACCTGGTAGAATCAATTCGATAGCTATCAAATTAAATAGATGGGAGCTGGCATGGAAGAAAATAACCCAATCCTGGAATTTTTCAAAGCCCTGGCCGACGCCAACCGGCTGAAAATCATCGGGCTACTGGCCAACCAGGCCCTGACCGTCGAGCAACTGG
>JALOPY010000093.1 GCA_025453735.1 bacterium
CGAGCAGGAGGATGGTGTCTCTGCGAAGATCAATTGCCTCGTCCCTCGTTGTAAGGTCAAAGTATCCACCTCTATCGAGTATTTCGGGAGACTGGTCTGTCTTGAAATAAAAATACTCCAGCTCAGGGCCAACAAATAACGTGTAACCAAGTTCTTCTGCAATTTTTAGGTTGCGCTTTAGCACATACCTCGGGTCACCCTTGTATGGTGTTCCATCCGGCTCGAAAATATCACAGAACATTTTTGCAACCCCGGCACCATCTTTTGGCCTCCATGGGAGCAATGTAAAGGTTGCAGGATCTGGTTTGGCGATCATATCGCTTTCGTCTATTCGTGCAAAGCCCTGGATCGAAGAGCCGTCGAACCCCATGCCCTCGGTAAGTGCCCCCTCCAGCTCATCTACGGTGATGGAAAAGCTCTTTGCAAATCCGAGAATATCGGTAAACCAGAGCTTAATAAACCGCACCTCCTTGTCGCGAGCAAACTTGATGACCTGTTCTTTCGTCATATCTGATCCTCCTCTAGTAATTTCCTCACCAATTAAACATGCATCCCGGCTTGATTCAAAATCTTTCCTTGGCTGGCTTACCCATCCGACAAGCGAATAAAATTCTCAATAAGCCTTAATCCAATTATCTGGCTTTTTTCAGGGTGAAACTGGCATGCAAACACGCTTCCCTTGCAAACGGAAGATGCGAACGATGTTCCATATGATGTTTTCGTTGCCGTCACTCCTTCCTCCTCTGGCTCACAGAAAAATGAGTGCACAAAATAAAAGTGTGACCCCTCGGGTATGCCATCAAAAACAGGGTGTTTCTTCATGAATTCTATGCTATTCCACCCCATGTGCGGAACCTTTACTGTCCCAGCAAACCGGGGAACCCTCCCCTTAATAACCCCCATGCCTTGTACACCAGGGGCCTCCTCGCTTTCATCAAAAAGAATTTGCATCCCAAGGCATATGCCAAGGTAGAGCTGTTTGTCGCGCTGTATAGTTTCTTTTATGAAATCAAAGAGCCCAAGCTTTTTCAGATTCTCAACGCATTTACCGAAAGCCCCAACACCGGGAAGCACAATGGCGTTCGCCCTCCCTATTGTCTTTTGATCCTGAGTGATGGTCACCTGTGCCCCAAGCCTTTTAAAAGCATTGGCAACGCTTCGCAGGTTGCCCATACCGTAATCGACAATCGCTATCATCTTATCATCTCCACCACAGAGATTCTTTGTAGTCCCTGTTGCTTTTGTGTCTTTTCTCTCGAATTGTACAACGTGTGTTTATGGTTTGCAATAGCCTAAAGGCTTCCCTTTGTTGAGAGGGCACCCTTGATTCTCCCATCTCTTGTTACCGCCTGGCGGAGTGCTTTTGCAAAACCCTTAAAGATGGCCTCAACTTTGTGATGCAGATTCTCCCCGTATAGGATATTTACATGGAGCGTACACTTTGCCTCATTTACAAAACCTTTGAAAAACTCTTTGATGACTTCAACGTCAAATGTGCCTATGGTGCCCTCAATTTTCGCCTTCCACACGAGGTTGGGCCTCCCGCTTATGTCAATGGCAATAAGGCAGAGCGCCTCATCCATGGGGACCATCGCCTGTCCGTAACGCTGTATTCCTTCGTAGCCCGAAAGTGCCTCCCGTAAGGCCTTTCCGAGCGAAATGCCCACGTCTTCGACAGTGTGGTGATAATCAACGTCAATATCTCCTTGTGCTTCTATTTGTAAATTAAAGAAGCCGTGTTTTGCAAACAGGTGAAGCATGTGGTCAAAAAAAGGTATTCCCGTAGAAATCGAGTATGCACCATCCATCCATGAATCCCGCATGTTATAGAAAAAGGAGCAGTTTGACCATCACTTTCGATTGTTATCCTGGCCATTGACTCGTATTCTTCGTCAGCTATGATACTGCCACCTTCAGACCCCGTTTGGCCAATTGTTTTACCCTCATCAATTTTATACCATTTCATAATCTATCATCCACATAATCAGCATCGCCCGAGGCCGCACGACCTCGTTCCTGGCATACGGATCACGTACAATGGCGGTGTTGTTCATCAAAAAAACAAGGAAACTATTTATTAAATTTTAAACACCATCACCAGAAAAAGTTATTGATTAAATTTATCCTCCATAAGGTCTTAGTTTGGTGTCTTCTGCTTCATAAACGACACCCATGCCGCCTTCGCCTAATTTTTCGAGGATTTTGTAGTGAGAGATTGTTTTGCCGATCATACCAGTTAACCTTTAAATATGATAAGATCGAATATAAGATATATGCAAGTAATATATAGAATTAGTTTTAAAATGTCAACAAGAAAACGAAACATGCTTAAAAAATTAGGTTCCATGCTATGCCCCCTCCTTCTAAATGAGCCTCCAAATTCATTTCTAAAATTTTTTAGCCTAATAAAAGGGCATCGATCCCATCGGAAATGAAGAGTTGTGTAATGTGGATTCGATTGTGATAATAGAAAGTCCTTGTCTGGAGAGGATTATATGCCGGAATGAATATTGGGCTGGCATAGGCTGGCCCTAATAGCTTTAAACTTTAATGATGAAGAATATTATGGCATATTTGCCAATGAAAAAAAAGTTACTCATCAGCATCAAGTGTAGCCAAATACCAATCAGAAGAAGCGCTGTCTTCACTTTTAAAATTATCTAATTCTTTGATTAAGCTTTTATCAACCTCATCAAGAGTTCCTATAATTCCTTCTGCTGCAAGGGCATATTCATCATCAATACCCAGCAAAAAATTTAGATCTGAAGGTAGATCGTATGAGTTTTCAATAACGAGTTCATAGAGGCCTCGTGCAAATATGTTTATAAGTTGAGGTCTGATTTCACAAATATATGCCATTCGTCCTAAAACTCGCCTGCAAGCATTAAAGTGATCATGCTTTTGGGATATTTCTAGCAATAATAATGCAATTTCATGAAAAGCTTTATTGGCAGATAATGAAAGTTCAAAAAATACATAATCTGCTGATTCGCTTTCTAAAATGATGCTATCCGCCCAACTAATTATTTCGTCTTTAGATACGCATCCACAAATCAGTCCTACCCGGAAAACTTCCGCTTGAAATTTTTGTAAATTAGTTGTCATATTCAAATCGAACGTATTACGCTTAAGCCGCCGTTTTGTTCAAGGATAATTGCCACACAACATGGCAAGACAGTTGAATATTTTAGGTCCTCTGAGTCTAGCCCTGCAGGGTTGAAGTGCTGGTCAGCTATAGAGTTAATTGATCTAAGCTTTTAACAAGAACGATATTTATAAGAGAATCTAAACGTTTTTCTATGATAGTATTTTTATCAAATTGAGCTATTTTTGATGCATAGAAGAAAGCTTCACAACATTCAAAAGCAGGGCCAACTCTTGCAAATACTTTCATCTCGGCATTATACTCAACTTTCTATTCGGATTTTTTCTATGTCCCATGCTGCTGCTTTAGATGCATAAACAGCTAAATAGGGTGCCAGCATGCCTTATTTTGTGAAACATGTTTTTAGGATGGGCCTGATCCTTGAAACATTGCAAAACCAGCTTCACTGGCAGCTTATTCAATTGCAGCCTGCGCTTTTATTAAGTTCATTTCTTTCAATAGCACCTTCATACTCTCTCAGGTCATTGATTCTCTCCTTTACTTTTCTCCAATTTTTGTAACCTAAAGTTATCGCTTGCTTTAATTCGTGCTCAGCTTCAATATATTTTCCGACCATAGCATATGCTAGAGCTAGATTACCATACGTTATAGCTATTGAAGGATTAAGTTTTTTTGCTTTTAAAAGACACTTGATAGCTTCTTCAGGTTTTTCTTTGTATATGTAATGTGCACCCAGACTGGTTTGTAATTCTGCGTAATCTGGCTTCAGTTTCATAGCTTCGTTGTAGCTTGACTCGGCTTGTTCATGATCACCTATTCCTCTGTATACAATGCCAAGGTTGACCCATGTTTTATGAAAATCAGGCTTAATCTCAAGTGATTTTTTGTGAGCGGCTATGGCATCTTCATACAGCGCTAAATCCTCATAAGCATTCCCTAAAGCAGTATAAATTTCATAGAGCTTATATCTTGTAAGTCCTTTCTCTATTGACGTATTAAATTCAGTTGCTGCTTGCTGAAAATCTCCATTTTCATAAGCTTTAAAGCCTTTATAGGCGTGATGGTCACCTTGCGATAGCAGAGATGATGAGAATTTTGTAAATAGATTCTTAAATTTCATGATTTCTTATAAGATTATCCCATATATTCTAAAATCAGTTTCAGGTTAAATTGGATTTCGTCTTAATCGTTTAGATTGGTTTTCAGATTATTTTATTGAATCATTTTCTATAACTCCCCATTGCTTCTGATAATCAGCCATTAATTCTATCTCCACCGGATCTACGATGATTTTTTTCAATTTGATCCTGCTTTGCGAGCAGATTTGACGACTTTTTTCCAATTCGGATCAGCCAGGATTACCTTTTGATTATGGGCAGGTTCGATATATTCTGAGGCTAATTTATGGATTTCTGATATTGCTTCTACTTCTTGATTCGTGACAAAACCATCTTTCACATAACTTTCATAACCATTACTGAGATTGAGATCATCAAAATATCCGCACATTAATTCTTCATAGCAAACAATTATTGAAGAACGACCAGTTACCCACATTTTTTGGAGTTTCGGCGATGCAAATTCATAGAGGAAGAACAACCAGTTTCGTCGCTAGTTAGGTCTTATTTCAGCTAATTCATTAGCATCCAAAACAAGCCCTTGTTTCTTTTGCGCTTTTCGGTGTCACTTATGTATGAATAAATTTGATTAACATGCTTTTATCAGCAGTGATAAAGCGGCATGATGTCAATGGCGCAACATAATTATCACCTGCTTAGTCATCTGTCAATTTACAATTTATTTTTCATAATAGCAACATTTATTTTTTTATTAACGTCCTAAAATTTAAATTCTTACGTGAAAATATTGAAACTGATTTAATTAAAATCATCATGTTTCAGAGGCTTTTTCCAAAATAGCATTGTTTAGTAATAAAACTTTAGGTAATATTTATCGCTGACCGAGTAATATCGAGTTCGTTAATTTTGTTATTAAGGCATGAATTTCAGATATTAAATGTAAAAAAATCCGGTACAGATCCTCACTGCTATAAAAAAATTTATTATAAAAACAAAAAAAAGACTTGCGTTTTCATTTATTTTTTATTATTATAAATAGCTAATTATAAAATTTCATATTTATTGTATTTGAATTTTCCTTTTACGTATATCCCCTATTGAAAAAGCTCTGATTTTTTTCTCCTGGGCTGCACCCTATTTTTGGGGACTGTTCATTATTAATCATTATTACCACCCTTTTAATCTTGATTAAGCAATGAACCATTCAAAGCAACCTTCACATTATATATTAGTTGTCGATTGAAATTATGCGATAAAGGAGGATTGCAGTGTTTCGTCGAAATAATGAAGAGAAGGATAGTATACACCAAATATTACCATCATCGAAAAGTAGCAATAAAGATAGTTCGAACGCCCGAAAAGAGAGCAAGGAATCAAAAACTGATTCAAAATCATCTTCGCCAGTACCTTCGATCTCGTTGCCCAAGGGCGGTGGTGCCATCCGTGGCATCGGTGAAAAATTCCAGATGAATCCTGTCACGGGAACAGGTGCACTGAGTGTTCCAATTTTCACCACACCAGGTCGATCTGATTTCTATCCCAAACTTTCGCTCAACTATGACTCAGGTGCTGGTAATGGTCCTTTCGGATTGGGGTGGAATTTATCGATTCCTTCAATTACACGAAAAACGGACAAAGGATTACCAAAATATCAGGACTACGAAGAATCGGATACATTTATCCTTTCAGGCGCCGAAGATTTGGTGCCAGCCTTGGTTAAAGATGATACTGGCAAGTGGATTCCAGACACACCTCAAAATAACAATTCCGACTACGACATTCATCGCTATCGTCCACGAATTGAAGGGCTTTTTGCCCGAATTGAAAAATGGCAACACAAAACAACTGGCGAAATCCATTGGAAATCAATATCTAAAGATAATGTGACCAGCATTTATGGCAAAAGCAAGAACAGTCGAATATCAGACCCTGATGATGATTCGCGTATTTTCCAATGGCTGTTGGAGGAAAGTTATGATGACAAGGGCAACATAATTGTTTATGAATATAAGCAGGAAAATAATGAGAATATTGACTCTGGATTACCACAGGAAAAAAATAGACTGAAAAATGGGTATGCTAATCTTTATGTCAAACGCATCTTGTATGGAAACCAGACGCCATTCCTGAAAGATGATTGGCACTTTGAACTCGTCTTTGATTATGGCGAACACGATTTGGACATGCCAGACATCAATGAATCGCACTCCTGGCCTTTTCGTTCCGATGCCTTTTCCAGCTATCGGACTGGTTTTGAAATTCGGACGCAGCGGCTTTGCCGGCGTGTTCTTATGTTCCACCACTTTCCTGATGAATTAGAAATCGATCCCTACCTTGTACGGGCTACAAAATTTGAATATCAAGAAAACTTAATCCTTACTTATTTAACATCTGCAAAGCAAATTGGATATTTATGGGACTCAGAAACTAATGACTACAAAACAAAAGAATTGCCGCCATTGGAATTTGGCTATTCAAAAGTTCAAATTAAAGATAAAATTCAATCCATTAATGCTGAAAGCCTGGAAAATTTACCTATTGGTCTGGATGACAAACTTTATCAATGGGTGGATTTGGACGGCGAAGGAATTTCTGGCATTTTGACGGAGCAAGGAGGAGGATGGTTTTACAAACGTAATCTAGGGAATATCCCTTTTGATCCAGAGCAGCTTGCCCCAAAAAATCCACCACTACCACCGACATGGCAGGAGCCTCAAACCGTCCGTTTTGCGCCAACTCAGCTTGTTACCACGAAACCTTCATTAGCAAATTTACGGACTGGTCAGACACAGATCATGAATTTGGCCGGGGATGGACAGAAAGACCTGGTGCTGTTGGATGATCCTGTTGCTGGTTTCTTTGAAAGGACCGATAATGAACGCTGGGAATCGTTTATACCATTTTCATCACTCCCAAAAATAAATTGGAAAGATCCCAATCTCAAATTTATTGATCTAAATGGTGATGGGCATGCTGATATTTTAATCACTGAAAGCGATGTTTTTACATGGTATCCTTCTAAAGCGGAAGAGGGATTTGCTTCGGCTGAGCACGTTCGGAAAGCATTTGATGAAGAACAGGGACCTACGCTTATTTTTGCTGATGCGACGCAATCTGTGTATCTCGCTGACATGTCTGGCGATGGATTAACCGACATTGTTCGTATTCGCAATGGTGAAGTCTGTTACTGGCCCAATTTAGGTTATGGACATTTTGGCGCCAAAGTCACCATGGATAACGCTCCTTATTTTGATTATCAGGATCAATTCAACCAAAACCGAATTCGATTGGCTGATATCGATGGATCAGGCACAACCGATATCATTTATCTCGCCGGAGATAGCGTCCGATTCTGGTTCAATCAATCGGGAAATAGTTGGAGTGAAACTCAATATTTAAATACGTTGCCCCAAATCGATAATTTGTCATCCGTTATGGTTATAGACCTGTTAGGCAATGGTACTGCCTGTATCGTCTGGTCTTCGCCGCTTTCTACTAGCAACGGTCATCCGATGTACTACATCGATCTGATGGGGAATCAAAAGCCGCATTTGATGCTCACAGTAAAAAACAATATGGGCGCCGAAACCATCCTTGAGTACACATCTTCCACCAAATTTTACCTTGAGGATTTAGCAAAAGGTAAACCCTGGATTACGAAATTGCCTTTTCCGGTACATGTTGTGGAACGAGTGGAAACACGGGAGCTAATAAC
>JALOPY010000094.1 GCA_025453735.1 bacterium
GTCCAGATCTCCAATGACACTTTTTGCTGCGCTGAGCGCATTCAAAGCACAGATGCGCGCCGCTTCATATCCTTGATCTTTGGAAATTTCCTTGCCTACTTTTCCTTTGAATTTTAACTCTCCCCCAACTACAGGAATTTGCCCTGAAGTAAACACCAGGTCATTGACCAATAATGCCGGGATGTAAGCTGCGACAGGCTTTGGCGTCTCGGGAATTTCGAACCCTAACGATCGGATTTTTTCTTCAATTTTCATAGCGATTCCTTTGCTTTTAACTTGAGTAGTAATGATGATTGACTGTCAAATATTCCTATCACTCAGCGTTTGAAAACACTGAGCTATCGAAAAAGGTACACTTTAATTTTCAATAATTTTCATGCGTCACGTGCGAGTTAGAAAGAGATGAAAAGCAACAGCAGTATTTATAACAAGAATTTCTTAAAAAATCAAGGATTTTATGTGTCGTGAAGTAAAAACTCAGTCTGGGGTGTATAAACCTGGTTTCTGGCAGAAACCAGGTTTATTGTCCACCTGCAAGTGAGCTTTTTCGTCGTGAAGGAAAAATATAGTTGAACAGTGTTTACCAGGCTGGCAGCGCCTGGCAAACATTTTTGATTCTTTTTATTTGGGAGTTAAGATTTTGGAAGGGTAAACTGAAAGCTTGCGCCTTTATCCAGCCTGGAATCGACCCAGATCTTGCCGCCATAATGCTCTACAATTTTCTGAACGATAGTAAGTCCCACTCCGGTCCCGGAGCGATCATCGTCGTCATTAGAGCATTTTTGAAAGACCTCAAAAATTCGCTGGTGATTCTCTGGATCGATTCCAATGCCATTGTCTTTTACTGAAAACTCATAGAATTTCTTCCGGTCCTGACAGCTCACCTCAATCTGGGGCGACCTGTTTGGTGATGAATATTTAATTGCATTGCCGATCAGGTTTTCGAATACAATCTGAAATCGCTGGCGATCGCCATAAATCACTGGCAGCGTTTTTGAGCTGAGAAAATTAATTTTTTTCTGTTGAATTTGTGGATACAGCGACATATAAACTTCATCAACAAGCTTGTAGGTCGAGAATCGTCGCTTCACTCCGGCAACGCGACCGGCACGAGAAAGCTTCAGCAAGTCACCTATCATTTTTTCCATGTACTCTGCGCTGTTTTGCGCCCGGCTGAGATATTCTTTTGCTGTATCATCAATTTTATATTGGACCTGTTCTAAAAATAATCCCAGGTACCCATGCAGCGCGATCAGCGGGGTCTTCAAATCATGGGAAACCGTGCAAACAAACGAGCTCAGTTCTGCATTTTTCGCTTCCACTTCATTGGTTTTCTCTTCTAACTCGCTGAATAAAATTGCATTCTCGATATGAATCGCCAGTTGGTGACCAATGGCTGATATGAAATTCTTTTTTTCTTGATCAAAGATGACCTGCTTTTTGCTGAATAATGCTAATATTCCAAATCTATTTTTTCGTATCAACAGGGGCACAATAACGATTGATCGACATTTCGGTTGCTTTGCAAAAAGGTCTTTGATAAATCCATTTGATGGATTCAGAAACAGCTCTGTTTTCTCCTTTTTAATGCGCTGAATCAGGGAAGAATTTGCCTGCAACAGTCGAATCGCCTCATCCTGAGTCATCCCAATCGTAGCGCATGGCTGGAGATTTTTTGCATATTGGCTTCCCCAAAGAATCGCGCCCATCTCCATATTGATGAGATTGCCTGTTTTTTCCAGGACTAAATTTAATAGGTGATGAAAATCTTTGGGCTGCTTGACCGATCGTGCAATCGTGTTGAGGACTGTCAATTCTTTTTTGATTCGTTGGATTTCATCATCGTACTTTTTCCGTTCAGTCAAATCAGTTATGAGTACAAAAATTTCAGCTTGCCCTGGTATCTTTGCGAATTTTAGCTCAACAAATCGAGTGGCTTTATTGCTGCATATCAAGCTGGCTTTCACCATTCCAACGCCATCGGGACACGCTTTCTCATCTAAGTTCTTCAAAATTTTATCAATTCTTTTTCGATCTTTTTTGATAAACAATTCGGAGATGACTTTTCTAAGAGTGACTTCATTGGCGGAGAAACCGCCCAGCTCGATAAAATTTTGATTTGCACTTTGAATATAGCCTTTGTTATTTATGACAACGATCGCGTTGCTGCTGGACTGAAATAATGTTTGAAATTTATTTTCTGTCTCTTTGATTTTTGAGCGAAGAATATTATTTTGTTTTTCCAGGCGGAGCAAAATATTTTTAATATTTTGACTTGCACGATCTTCAGCAGGGTTGATTACAGTAATTGCTGGCAGATGCTGCTGAGGAGCGCCAGGGCTATCGGTTTTGTCAAAAAGTTCTGGATTCCTGTCAAGGTAAGAAATGAGACGCTCTAACTCTATCTTAACATTTTTTGATTCTTGAATGCCCAAAATATTAGTCATCGCTTTCACCTCACAAAACTCATCCCATTCAAAAAATGTTACTTAACTGATGCTGATCGGGGATCAACCTTTGAACATTGCTGCAACTGAAACACAAAAAACTTTTAAGATACAATAATAACGAAACCTGCAATTATTGTCAAGTGAAAAAACCGATATTGCTTTTATTTAATTTATTCTTCTCATTATAACAAAAAAGCTATTTTCAAAAGCGAATTGGTTGAGAAATGGCTAGACCAATTTCATTACGCGGTACCATTGTTTCATATCCAATCTTTTTCTGATAATTTAAAATTTCTGCTTGATTTTGCTCGATAAATGTTTTAAATTAGCTTTGAATAATCTCTTATCTTGTTAAGGAGCAGACAAATGAAACTTCGAAGCCTCTTTTTAATGATTATTTCATTTTTTTTGATTCAGTTTACGTCATCAGTTGAACTATTCGCTCAATTCTGGAAATCCGAGCCTGATATCGAATACACGCGAGCAGATACAAATTCAAGAAAAACGAAGCCGATAACTCTGATTGATAATCCAACCGCAAACATTTTATCTAGAATCGATCTTGTTAAAACTGGAAGTTTGTTTAAGAAAGACGTGCCAGTGTTGAAACGAGAGGTAGAATTTGGATTAAGATTATACAACGAAGGAGGAGTTATCGGGTCGATAACCGTCGGTATTATGGAAAAATTAATGTTTGGATTTAGTTACGGTGGACGGAATCTGTTAGGGCAAGGCGAGGCATTGGTGAATGATGCTCCTGGCATAAATCTTAGGTATGTTGTCTATCCTGAATCAGGCAATACGCCCGGATTCGCGCTTGGATTCGATTCCCAGGGCTATGGTATTTTTTTTCCGAAATTGAAGCGCTATCAGAATAAATCAAAAGGTGTTTATGTCACAGCAAGCAAAAACCTGGATGTCACCAGGGATTCAGGAATCGGTTTGCATGGCGGAATAAATTATAGCCTGGAAGACAAAGACAGAGATGACGATCTGAACTTCTTCTGTGGAGCGACCGTCAGGGTAGAAAAAAACCTAATACTGCTCTGGGAATATGATTTCGCCACTAATGACAATGAAGGAGAAGCGCTAGGCTCAGGCAAAGGCTATATGAATGCTGCCATCAAAGCTTTTATATCGAAGCGGTTTGCCATCGAGTTTGATATAAAAAACCTATTGAAAAACAACAAAACAATTGAGGACGTTTTAACTCCAGCCTTAAACCGTGAGTTGAAAATTTTATATTATGAGCAGTTAAATTAAACTTTTTTCAATCAACCGGAGTAAAAGTATTAAACAATTTTTTATTGGAAATAGAAACTTCCAACTTATGAGTGGAACCATGAACACATTAAAAACTCGATTTTTGCCAGCACTCGCGATAACAATTTTGTTACTCGCCGGTTGTTATACAGCGTTCAATCATCCACCCGTTTATACTTATGGCGATTCAACAGACGTTTATCTTGCTGAGGAGGTGACGTTTCTGGATGATTGCTCCAGTTGCCATGAACGGGATTTGGCGATTGAAGACATCCATCACCAGCTTTACGATACGCCAGCATTTAATGACGATTATAGCTGGCAATACTACTATGTCATTCCGTGGTGGGTAGATCAGTATTATTATATGGAAGATGCGCAAGACGCCGCCGACAATCAGCTTCCTGCCACACAGCGCCGCGGCTTCGATCGCCGTGAAATACCGCCATCTCCTGCTGCAGCAACGCCTGGCAGCGCGACCCCCACATCGTCCCTGGCAAAGCCAGCAACAGAGGAGCAAGCCCCGGCTGTTGCACCTCCACCGCCGCCACAACGGAACGAGCGACGACAGGTTGTGACTCCCGATAATTCGAGAATTGAAAGACAACCGCCGCCTCCGGAAACAAATAAAACTGAGACAAAAACGAAGAAAAAGGAAAAAGAATAACTATCCCGAAGCAAAATTGGACTACATGACAAATCCCTGAGGCTGTTGTTATTGGAGGAAACATGCCACGTTCGGCAAAAATCTTCATCGGAATTGTTGGTATGGTTTTAATCATTACCCTGGTTGTTATAATTCAGGGGATCCGTCTGAATAGAGAATCACTTGCTCAGACGAACGGTACGATCGTAGTTCAGGGTTTAAATTCTTCGGTACAGGTCTATCGGGATTCTTATGGCGTTCCGCATCTCTTTGCTAAAACCGAAGACGATCTTTTTTTCGCGATGGGCTTTGTCGTCTCCCAGGATCGTCTCTGGCAGATGGATATCAACCGACGCGCTGCAACCGGAACGTTATCGGAAATTTTTGGCGCTCCGACATTAGCTTACGACAAGCTTATCAGAACGATTGGATTGCCAGAAATCGCAAACCAGCTCATCGAAAACCTCTCTCCTGAATCAAAGCGAATTATAACTGCCTATACTGCCGGCGTGAATGCTTTTCTGGATATACATAAGAAACATTTGCCTACTGAATTTATCGTAATGAAATATGAACCGCAACCATGGGACATTTCCCATTCATTGGCATTTCAACGATTGATAGCATGGGGATTGGAAATGGCATGGCGTGTCGATCCTGTTTTTGGTGAATTGAACGGTCGGGTCGGCAACCAAAAGATGAGCGAACTTTTGCCTGTTTATCCCAATAACGCGCCCACCATCGTCGATCAGTTATTTTTAGATTGGAGAAAAGTTCAAAAAACTTTTGCCTGTTTCAATGACGATTCATTCAGCTTGCCCGGTTTTTTCAGTGCTGGTACGGGAAGCAATAGCTGGGTTGTATCTGGCAAGCGATCAGTGACAGGGAAACCAATCCTGGCAAACGATCCCCATCTTGCTTTTCAAGCCCCATCGCTCTGGTACCAGGTTCATCTGAACGCGCCGGGTATTGACTGCTACGGAGTTTGTCTTCCTGGCGTGCCCGGAATAGTTATCGGACATAACCAGGCGATTGCCTGGGGACTGACCAATGTTATGGCAGATGGATGCGATTTTTTTATCGAGAGCTTCAATCTGAACAATCCTGACCAATATTTATACCAGGGTAAATGGCAACAGCTACAAAAACGAGAAGAAATAATCACTGTGAAGGATCAAGCGCCTGACACCCTGATCGTCCGTTCCACCGATCACGGTCCGATTATTTCTGATCTTCACCCTGCGCTCAGGGACACCTCAAAAGCCATCACAATGAAATGGAGTGGACGGATTATCAGCGACGAGATGCTGGCGAACTATAAAATTATCAAAGCGAAAAACTGGGATCAATTTCTCGATGGGTTACAATATTTTTCAGTTCCTCCGCAGAATTACGTGTACGCGGATACCATGGGCAATATAGGCTATTATTGCACCGGATTAATTCCCGTTCGCAACAGCGGTAATGGATTGATCCCGCAACCTGGTTGGAATGATCGCTCTGAATGGAGGAGCCGCATTCCGTTCAACGCGCTTCCGCATCTTTTCAATCCACCAGAAAATCATATCATTACTGCTAATAATAAAATTACAGATGATCGCTATCCGTATTTCATCTCAACATATTGGGAGCCTTCGTATCGCGCCGAACGAATCAAGCAGTTGCTGTTAAAAAAAGAAAGGCTTGCGATCTCAGATTTTAAGACGATCCAGATGGACAAATTTTCAAAACACGCTGAATTTTTGCTGCCCAACATCCTGGAAAATTTATCACAATTTGATGATAGCACAAAGCTCAAAAAATATTTTACTCATTCTCTCAAAACATGGGATTTAAATTTAAATCAACAATCGGCTGGGGCAGCGATTTTTGAAATCTTTTTGACAAAACTTTTTAAAAATATCTTCCAGGATGAAATGGGCGACACGCTATTTCAGAATTTTATTGCCTTGCCAAATATCCCCATTCGAATTGCTGACCAATTGATCCGACGCGGGAGTTCGGACTGGTTCGATAATATTGCTACTCCAGACACTGTAGAAACAAAGGATCAGATTTTGCTGTTAAGCCTGGAACAAACCTACCACTATCTGGAATCCAGCTTTGCAGATTCTGTCTATAATTGGCAATGGGGAAATTTGCACCAATTGACCTTTGAACATCCCCTTGGCAAAGTGAAACCGCTGGATAAGCTCTTCAATATCGGGCCATTTCCTGTCGGCGGTTCCTATACCTCGGTGAATAATGCCGGTTATTTTCTCGATAAAAATGACTTTCATGTCAATGTGGGACCATCGATGCGCCAGATCATCGATTTGTCCAACATCAACAATTCATTAAGCGTTATCACAACGGGGCAATCCGGCCATCCATTGAGCAAGCATTACAAAGACCAGGCGCCGCTATGGCTTTCTGGTGATTATCATCCATCCCTGATCGACAGCACGACTATTCATAATTCCGATTTTGATCGACTAATTTTGTCTCCTGAAAAATAACTTCGGGAATGAAATGAATCATCGATACCAAAACTATCGTTTTGCATCTTGCGTCCTCATCGTGTGAAGAATCTCTCTGTTCATTATTCAAATTCAATTTTATAGACTACTTTTCTCAAAGTCAAATATTTAATTTTGCAAAAGTCAGAATCAATTTTATGAAAAAGGGGAGCCATGAACCAAAAATTGATTGCAGAATTAATGCCAGGGGATACCGTCCTTTCTTTTTTTATCGTTCGTAAAAAAGAGCTGAAAGAAAAAAAATCCACCACCGAAACCTATCTATCCTTTGATCTCGGAGATCGATCAGGCAGAATCCGTGGATCATTGTGGAAGAATGTGGCGGAAGCAAACATTGAAATTCAGCAAGGTGATGTCGCTAAAGTCAAAGGCAAGGTGATCACTTTTCTCGATCAAAATCATATTTCGATTGAAAAAATAAGGAAAACCGCTCCCGACGACAAAATTGACTTCGAATGGTTCCTGCCTCACAGCGATCGGGACATTAATAGAATGAAAACTGAATTACTCAATATCCTGGCTAAAATTGAAAATCCTGCGCTAAAAAGCCTGGTAAACGCTTTTCTGAATGATCAGAAATTTATGAGCCGGTTTTGCCGTGCGCCCGGTGGAAAATTATGGCATCATGCTTATATCGGCGGTCTGCTGGAACATACGCTGTCGGTGATCATTTTATCACAGTTCCTTTGCCAGCATTATCAGAATTTAGTGAACGAAGAGCTGCTTTTAGCGGCAGCGTTTTTGCACGATATTGGGAAAATTGATGAATTCAGCACTCATGGCTTCATCAACTATTCTACGCCGGGCAGACTGTTGGGGCACATTGTTCTGGGAACGAATATGATCATGGAAAAAATAAATGAGATACCGGATTTTCCTGGCAACCTGGGCGAACAGATCGTTCATTGTATTTTGAGCCATCATGGGCAAAAAGAACGTGGCTCCCCAGTTGTGCCGATGACCCTTGAAGCGATCATATTAAATTATGCGGACGAACTCGACTCATCCGTCGCTGCATTTATTTTGGAGAAAATGAAGAGGCGTCCGTATCTTAGCCAGCTAAAGTAGAACAACAAAATCTTTAAGATTACTCAACGCGGAGTTCGCTGAGATCGCGGAGAAAATATTCGTGAGCATTTTAATAAAAATGAAAGCCCCAAAAGGGAAGCAAAACTAATTGGAGAGCATAAATCTATAAACATTTTGTTCCTAACGAAACAAGGCTTTTATATGATTTTGGTGATAGGATTTGTTCTTTTAATCCCGTAGGGATGAAATGTTTATAGCACTGGCGTTGGAAATGCCATAAAGTCCCTTAAGGGACTTTATGCCAATTGTTGATAAATTATTACACTGAAAGATTAAGCCGAATCGAGTATAATATGGTATATTTCATGCACTGCGGTCTCAGCGCCCTTCGCGACCTCTGCGTTGAATTCTCCCATCTTCATTCCATAATTTTGAAATCAATATTCCAAATTGAAAATTCCAGCTTTCAGTAATACCTCATTTACAGGTGGTCAGTCTTCTTGTAACCGAAAATTTCAACTTTCAAAAATTAAATCTTGACTAACTGGTTAGAATTTTCTATATTAAAACTTTTGCATTTAAAAATTGGCTCCAAAAAAGACCAGGCTCGTTGTGATGAAAAAAAAACTTTATATTGGAACTGCCGGGTGGAATTATAAAGACTGGGAAGGCATCGTTTATCCGACTGGCACAGAAAAAAAAATTGATCCGTTAAGCTACCTGTCCCAATATTTCAATACCATTGAGATCAACAGCAGTTTCTATCGTCCACCTTCAGCCCGTTCAACATCGATCTGGGTTGACCGCATCCGTGGTAATCCTGATTTTTTATTTACTTATAAATTGTGGCAGCGCTTCACTCACAATCGGGAAACGATGCCCGGCGATCAGGACGAGAAACTGGTAAAACAGGGGTTGGATGTTTTGCAAACAAATGAACGGCTCGGCGCAACGCTCATCCAATTTCCCTGGTCATTCAAAAACACCGATGAAAATCAGGATTGGGCGAAGAAGCTGATTGAAAAATTCAAAGACTATTCTCCGGTCATCGAAGTCCGCCATAGCTCGTGGAATGAAAAGAGTTTTGTTGCTTATTTAAATGACGCTGGCGCTGCATTTGCGAACATCGATCAGCCGACGATTGGTCAATCTATTGGATTAACAAATTTTGCATTCACGAAACTAAACTATATCAGGTTACACGGCAGGAATTATAAGAATTGGTTCGCGAACGATGCAAATGTTGCCAGTCGCTATGATTACCTTTACAGTGAATCTGAGTTGAATTCAATCCAGGCGACTATCGAACACCTGGTTGCAAACAGCCCCAAAACATTCATTATTTTCAACAATCATTTCCGGGGTCAGGCAGCCGCTAATGCGCTGCAGGTCATGTTTTTAATGGGGGGCGCCAAATTTAAAGTGCCCCAGCAATTGATCAAAGAATATCCCCAGTTGAGAAATTTTTCATTAACTGATGATAAAAAATTGGGGCAGGCGTCATTATTTGAAAATTAGCAAATTCGATTTTAATTTGGGATAGATAGAAAGGTGATAACAATGCAATACCTCGGGTATTTTCTATTGGGCGCGGTCGCTGGATTATTGGGCGGTGGATTTGGCATCGGCGGCGGCATTGTGATGGTGCCAGCGATCTTGATTTTATTTAAACAACCGATTCATGTCGCTATCGGCACATCGATGATGGTCATTGTTCCGCTCTCTATTGCCGGAGCCTTGCGTCATTGGTCGCTGCATAATGTCGCGTTTCAAATTGTGTTATTTGCCGGATTAGGAGGGATTATCGGCGCGGTTCTCGGCGCATCGATTATTGAAAAAGTGCCACCAATTTATGTCAAGCGCGTTCTGGCAGTGCTGTTAGTGTACTCCGCGTTTCGGTTATGGTTTTCCAAATAATTCATCGCGGAGCAAGGCTGCGAAAAAATATTCAACACAAAGACGCGAAGCGGGCTAAAAGTTCACAAAGATAGAAAAAAATTTTCCTGGACTATCTTTGTGCTCTTCGTGGTATGTTAGCGGCTTGGTGTTTGATGATTTTTTTTGTCAAAAAGACAAAGATTTGATCGGCAATATTATAACTTAACGTTCTATCTCCAATATGAATAAACTACCATCGATTGTAAAAAAACAGTTGCCCGACGAATTTCTTTCTGCTGGGTGGAAATTATTTCAGGAGCAAAAATATAGCCACCCGGATTTTCTCCGAAATGCTTATACCGCCCAGTTTACCGACAACCGCGGCGTGTACTGGACCGTTTTAAAAAAGAAAGCGGAAAAATTCAGCTTCCAGACATCGTGCACCTGCAACGCTTACCTGCGTCACATGAACTGCCAGCATCTGGCAGCGTTGTTTTTCATTATCTACTCCAAAAACCCAACCAATCCTGGAGTTGAGGATACGCTGTTCAAATACTTTGACCAGGGCATCTGGAATAATCTGGCGAAAATCTGTTTTGAATATTGGGGCGATGATAAGCTTAAAATTGATGTAGCGATAAAAACCATTTCAGGTATACATGAGATCAAAATTAGCGGCGTGGATGAAACAAAATCTGAGATATTTTCATTCATTCTGCCCAAACAATATTTCGAGCGATTGATCCAAAAATACCGATGGCAATTCTTTGCCGATTTTGAAGATGAGATGATCAAGTCAGCCGATTTCGAGGATCAACTGGAACATCTGCCAGCTGACAAAACAGAACTCGAAGTTCGCATGAATACTGCTGGCTATAAATCCTGGCAGCAGAAATTTGAAGAGAGCTATTGGTTCGATTTCGGAAAAGCCTGGTTTTTTGGCTTTGATGAATTGGGCTATTCGGTTGCCTATTCGGAAACCGAGCAAAGCATTCGTATCTATTCGGCGGACAATAAATTTGCGTTCAATATTCCCAAAGCCCAGGTTTCAAAAATACTCATAAAATTAGCGCAGAATGAAGCCATTCGCGACACACTGAATATCAGCAGCAAAAACGCCATCTTAAATTATGCTCTTGAAGTCACCGAAAATCATGACCTGACGATTAAGCCTGTCCTGCTATTGCCCGATGAAAAAGATGCGGTCGTACTGGGCGAAGAATCAAATTCCAGCCCGATACTTTTTGGCAAATTTTTGTACTTGCCAGATAAGGGTTTTTATCCGTTTGAAAGAAAGGTCAAATATTACGACAGCAACTTGTTCTGTTTCAAACCGGTTCAGGTTCCCAACAAAGACATTCCCAATATCATCAATGAGTATAAACGCTTCATTGATGCTGGTGAGTTCCATCATGTCAGCCCGTCATTGAAAAACCGTGATTTCATCAAGAAAATTAAAGCGGTGGACCTCTTTGTCGAAAAAATCCATGACGACTGGCTTTATCTCTCCGTGAAATACAAAATCGGAAATGAGACGATTTCATTGTACGATATTTATCAGACCATCCGCAGCGGGAAGCGCTATTTAATTGGCAAGGATCATTGGATCGATCTTTTCAATACCGATTTTAATTGGATTCAGACGCTGATTCAAAACAGCGCAGTGGAATTCGACAACTCGAATGAGCGAAATGTCCAGCTAAAAGTTAATAAGCTGAATTTCATAAGGATCAATGCCACTCTCCCCGGCAGAACGAAAGTTGAGACCCATCAGTCGTTAATTGAAAAGCTCGACAGTCTGAGAAATTTTAAATCACTGACCGAAGCACCAACGCTAAAAGGACGCAACTACGAATTGCGCGCCTATCAAAAGACCGGGTATGAATGGTTCTGGTTTCTTTATGAAAATAATCTTTCAGGACTGCTGTGCGATGACATGGGCTTGGGAAAGACCTACCAATCGTTGGCGTTCATCGATGCGGTTACCATGAAAAATAACCAGCCGGCTAATTTTTTGGTGGTTTGTCCTACATCAGTTTTACCGCACTGGCATGACAAATTAGGCCAGTTGAAAAAGAAGGTGCATGTGCATTTATACTATGGCAGCGAGCGCAATATTAAAAAAATCAAGAAGCAAAAATATTCCGTCGTGCTCACGTCGTATGGCATTTTGAGAAATGACATGGAAAAGCTGGCCGAAATTCCGTTTGAAGTCGCGATATTCGATGAAATTCAAACTGCCAAAAATAAAGCCAGTCTGACCAATGCCGCGCTTAATCAACTCAATAGCAAAATGCGAATCGGGCTGACCGGCACTCCGATTGAAAACAGCCTGGGGGAGCTGAAAGCGCTGTTCGACATCATACTCCCTGATTACCTGGGAACCGATCTTCATTTTCGCCAGCATTACATCAGCCAGATCGAGCGTCGGGAAAACAAGGCAAAATTGGAAGAGCTGCAGCAGATCATTCGTCCCTTTGTTTTGCGGCGAACCAAAAGCCAGGTGTTGCAGGAGCTACCCCCAAAAATCGAAGAGATTCGGAAATGCGAATTGAGCGACGACCAGGTCAAATTGTACCAGGACGTGATCAATACCCGGGCGCAGATGCTGCTCGCGCAATTGTACAATAAAAGCGGCAACGTCCCCTACATCCACATTTTCGCGGTGCTGAGTTATCTCAAGCAGATTTGCAATCATCCCGCACAACTGGAAGATGGATGTATCGACTACAATAAATACCAATCCGGCAAATGGGATCTGTTCTGCGAATTGCTCGATGAAAGCTTGAACAGCGGATTCAAAGTCGTGGTCAGGGAGATGATCGAGCGGTTCAATACCGATCCGAGTTGCAAAGTATTCACCGGCAGTCTGCGCGCATCCGGATTCGGCATCGACCTGATCGGCGGATCGGTCGTCATCCATTATGATCGCTGGTGGAATGCGGCACGGGAGGACCAGGCGACCGATCGGGTGCATCGCATCGGTCAAACTCGCGGCGTCCAGGTGTTCAAGCTCGTCACCGAAGGCACGCTCGAAGAAAAAATCGACCGCCTGATCCGGCGGAAAAAGCAACTGATGGATGACCTGGTGAAAGAGGATGATGCGAATATTTTGAAGAGCTTTACCCGGGATGAGTTGATTGATTTGTTGACGTTTGGGGATTAGGTTGATGTAAATTTGTTTTTTTTAGAACGCGGACGACGCTGATGACGCGGATTTGCACGGATTTCATTTTGACTCTGTATGAGGTTGCTTTATCTTATTATTAGTATCAAAAAATTTTAATCAAAAATCTCTCGCATTTCAATAAGAATTTTCGTGGCTATTGTTTTTGATAGTAGAGATCAGCCGGATTATTTTCCCATTTTCCGCTTGCTTCATCGAACAAAATGCCTCCCTGCAAAATTTCGTCCTGATACTTATAATCTTCAAAAGGGATTAAATCAACATCAAAATCTTCAGCAATCTGATGTAACTTGCAAAGCGCTTTAAAATAAAAATGATCGTCCAGTCCCTCCACCACCAGATCGATATCAGAACTCGCCTTAAAAAAGCCATCGGCAAGCGAGCCAATCAAAAAAACACGCCTGGCTTTAAATTCGCTTTTTAAAATCGAGGCACATTTTTCCGCTTTGAATAATGCTTTTAAAGCTGTCGTTTGTGTTTCAACAAATGATTGAGCTTTTCGAACTCGCCATAATTTTTTATATTTTTCGTGATCCGACATTTTTATTGATAAACGCTCCGTTAGGTTTATTTTGAATATAAGATAAATAGAAAATTGTAAAATGTCAAGCAATTATTTTCAACAATACTTTTCTTGATAAAGTCAATTGAAGCAGTTATACTTTTACCGAATATGTCACGAATCAAAAAATTCAAAATAAACAATCAAATTACACTTTTGCAATTGCTCAAATTTTTAAATAACCAGCGCATTCACTTAGCCATGCGATATTGCGATTATCAATAAAATTGTTTCAATAGCTAATAAAATCACTTGACATTGTTAATAAGATATTTTATATTTCGCACTGCTACATGTCCTATTCTAATTAATTGCGTTTTTCAATATTTTCATCTAACCAGAAAGGAGTAACTTATGAAAAAGTTACCCGTGCTACTCAGTGTGTTGTTCCTCGTGTTGTTGGCTTTTTCAGGCTGTCAAAAGCAAGCGCCGGTTGCGCCAGATTTGAACCAGGAGAATGCGACCGCCTCACTGGAGAAAGCGGAGCAGATCGCCCTGGAGCTGATCAAGCTGGCCAATTGGGAAGTCGATCCCGCCATGAAGACATCGAACGGATCGGAAATCTCGCTGGAGAAAATGACCTGCGGACCTGACATCAAATTCATCGACCGGCTTCATGTGGCGGCGGATATTTACCATTACGTCTGGGTGATGAAGATGGGTCCGCATCCGTGGGATCGGGTCGGTATCCACCGGGTCATCAAGGAGCGAAGCGGACGACATCGTTGCGGACCGATTCGTACGAACAAAAATATCTTTTTGCAACATGGCGATTGCAAGGATTTTGAAGGGATGTTCCTGCCTGGCACGAAATCGCCCAACATGCCCAATGATTTCGGCTTTGCCGTCTATCTGGCAGAAAATGAGGTCGATGTGTGGGGCATCGATCAAGCCTGGACCCTTGTTCCGGAAGGCGCCATTGATTTTTCGTTTATGAAGGACTGGGGAATTCAAAAACAAGTAACTGACCTTCGAACCGCGATGCAGGCAGCGTTCTTTGTCCGGATGCTGACCGGCTGCGGCGATAATAAGCTCAATTTGCTCGGCTACAGCAGCGGCGTCTGGACCGGCTATGCCTTGCTCAATCAAGAAAGTCAGTATCCGGTTCATCGTCGTGTGGCAGGCGGATTTGTTGCGGCGGATGGCGGTTACAAGACAAATGATGACGCAATGAAACAAGGTTTCCTGGTTGACTTTAATTTAACCAAATCAATGTACGATCAGGGGCAGTATGGCTATTGGATTCCATTTGCCACAGTCGGAAAATTGGCGCGCACGGATCCTGATGGCGCTTCTCCATTATTCCAGGGATTTACGAACTTCCAGGCAGCCATGTTCTACGCTGCAGGTCCAATCTTTGGCACCATTACGTTCCATTATTTTGCAGGAATCTGGGAAAATGACTTCCCCGTCGATCTGCAATATGTTACCAAAGACGAATACTATGACTTCATGGAAGCTGCTGTGCCATGGGAAGCTACCAAATTTATCCTCGACTATGAAGGTATTATTTGCGACATTGGAGATTCGCCATTCGATGATCACCTAAGCGATATAACGGTGCCGATACTGAATCTCGCCGCAGCAGGTGGTTTTGGCGAGCTATCCAAATACGCCACTACACTCGTGGGCAGCACAGATATCACTCATGTGATTCCAAGCCTGCTTCCGCCAGACAAAGTACTAATGGATTTTGCTCATATTGATTTGTTTCTCTCCCATAAAGCACCTTCATTGGCATGGCGTCCGGCATTAGATTGGATAAATACGCATTATTAGTTAAGTGGTTGAGTGAGGTGAGTGGGTTGAGTAAGGAAAAA